>JBFIDQ010000018.1:0-18219 GCA_041603795.1 Chlamydiales bacterium | reverse complement strand
TCAGTCGGGAAGTTATTCACGACCGTCATTGGGTGCCCTAACTTAGCGAGTTCTCGCGTTAAATAAATCGTCGCTTCCTCTGACCCGCCGATACCTCCCTCAACATGGGATAGCGGGCCCCATATCTCAAAGGATTCACCGCAAAAAAACGTGATGTCGTTAAGCGGTGTTACCCCCATTACCGCTGATGCGTAAATTCTCTCTCCGTTAATCGGGACTGAGTTCCAGACTACCGGAGCATGCTTGAGTAATTCCTCACGCAAATACCTCGCGCTGATAAGTCCGCCCGAGGATCTGATGGGTGATATCACCGCGAATAACTTACTTGCCAGACTAATTGAGCTATCAACAACCGCGGAATCACTGAGCACGGCATCACTTGCCTTGGGCTTTGTGCTCACTTTAAATCCAGCAGATTTAATATACTCGACAGTGCCCGCGTCAAAACCAAGAACAGCCACGCTCTTACAGCCGAACGACCCCGCATCCTTCACAAACATTTGAAGCTCTGGAGGGGGATTATTTGGGTCTGTAGTAACCGCTAACTCATCCTTAGCGACTTTACTCATTCTGCTTTGGAGTTCCTCACGGATACCATGAATGCGCGGATCATCACTGAGTTCTTCGGGCGCGTCACGGACTACACGCAGGGCTTTGTCTATCTCCCCGCACTCGGCAAGATACTCGGTTAGCTTCCCAAGAGCTTTTAGTACCTCACCCTCACGAATCATTTTCTCGGCCGTGAACTTAATTCTGCGCAAATCCTCATTCCTTGGCTCGTACTCTATTGCATTACGGAGAACCTTCAGACAATCAACATACCGATTAGTATGGAGGAATACTTCAGCGAGGACATAAAGCGGAATAAACTTATTATGTTTCTGATTTACAAACACAACCGTATCAGGCTGTTCTGTGTCGAGTGCGAGTTTCGCAAAGCGCTCAGCATTCTCAAAGTCATCGAGGAGGTAGTAGGTTTGAGCAAGAGACGAATAACCGCAAGGAAAATCAGGCCGTTCCTTTACCGCTCGAAAGCCCGCCTCAAGCGCCGATGCACAGTCCTTCTTGGTTAAATATAGAGTTGAGAGTGATGTCGCCGCGACGCACCGCTCCTCATCCCATCTGGAAAGATCAAGGAACTTATTGTACAGTTCAATGACTCGCGGAGACTCGGTATGGCGAAGAGCTTCAGCTAATTGCAGGAGTGTCCTTGGATCAGGTTTATCACCCTGCTCATACAGGTCGAGAAGAAGGGCTCTGGCATTTCGCTCATGCGACTTCATGCGGTTTTTATCCGCGACATTATGCAGTACATGCGAATCTACCTCATTCACCCGAATATACTGCGTCTCAAATTCCGGCTCAATGTACTCGTGAATCCTGCCAACCCACTTATAATTTCCATCATTAGGGACAATGCGCTCACGGTAATGTTCGACAATGGGTGTCCCGCAAGCATCAACTTCATACTTATAGAGCATGTGGATGCCGATATTCTTACCCTTTTCCAGGTTTGAATTCACAATCCGCTGAAGAGCTCTACTCCCGACCAGCAGATCATCCGCGTCTAACCAAAGAATAAAATCCTTAGTCGCATGCTTAAATGACTCATTACGCGCATTCGAGAAATGAAATACCCTATCCCCGATACTCGCATCAACCCCGTACTTTGCATAAAAATCTACATGCTTCTTGTTTAGTTTCGTACAAAACTTATCACCGCACTCAATAACCTTAGCTCCGAGCTTCTTTGCAAGCGCTACCGTTCCATCCGTAGATCCCGTATCAAGCACGACCCATTCATCCACGATGGGCTTTGCGCTCGCCCACATCGCGGCGAGTTCCTTCTCAGCATCCTTGACGATCATACACAAACTTATTGAAAAATTATTCTCACGGCTCATTTCGTCCCCCCGACTAATGCCTTTGTGAATATCTGGTAAAATATCTTTTGAAAGAGCGTCTCATCCTTACCGTAATACCTGCATAACTCAGGCTTTACACCCATCACGAGCTGTTTAACTCTTTGGGGTACAGACCCCTTTAACTGAGTCTGTTTACTCTTATCCCATCCCTGCGGATTAAGAAGCGTGTTATCCCGCGACCTTATATAATCCATAAACGCCTTTACCTCGTGCGGATAAAACTTATCCCAAAATGCAATAGCTTCGCTGACAATTGTATAGTCGTCTTTACCTTTCACCATCTCGATGAATTTAGACGCAAGCCCCATGTCGTTATAGCCTTGCAACACTTCCTTCTGCTCTTCAGAGGCGAGCGCTGTCCAAAACTCCCAATGCGCTTTTATCTCCAGCTCGCTGGGATGTTCTGAAATTGGCGCCCCGTCAAAGTAGCGTCCTCGCGGCGCATCCTCATCGGGCTCAAAATAAAACGTCTTACAATGTGATCTTTCCCCGGTAAATCTCATGATATCCTTCCCCCTTACAAGTGGCGCGGGTTTTGAATCGAGACCCGCAAACTCGAAAGCGGTTTAGAGCCGCTTAACTCTTAACTGCGTAAATTTACGTTTACGAAGTTGCTAGGTTCAGAAGCATACCGCTTGTCTTCTCGTTATGATTCTCAAGCGTTACTTCAGTCCAAACCTCACCTTTACGAGACAACCCGGTAGGAGAGTACTCATTTGCCTGCGGCGCAGAGTTCTCAAGGTACGCGAGTTTATTGAAGTCAGGCTGGTATGTAATAACCGCACTCGCAAGCGTGGTATTTACCTCGTGACTCAACTGAATCTCATAGTTACCGAAATCCGTATTGATATCATCAATAGGAATATCGAGAGTGCGGTTTCCTACAACGATGTTTCTGCGGTTCGCGGAATTGAAGCTTGCGAAGTTCTCCGAGATACGCCGTTTTTGGAATGAACCGACAAGCGCTACACCGCCGCGAACTCGCGAATTCTGCCAGATATTGTCGGCAAGATCGTTGAAGATCGAGGGTGAAAGCAGCTTGCCAGAGTGACTGGAACCGTCTTTGTAAGTCGTGATGAAGGCAACGAGCCCTTGCATACGACGCGCAGCGGAACCAGTACCCGAAGCACGCGTGCCGAAAAGCGCAGCATGTTCAAGGTCTTTCTTCAGCGCAATACTCTTCTTAACCTTCTGGTAAGACCAGTTATCAGCCATTCCGTGATGTTTTACGTTAAGCTTGGTAAGCGTGATCTGCATCGGTTTACGAAGAATCTGCGTGAAGTTAAACGCTTTTGTAGGGTCTGTGAGCGCTACATAAGTAGGATCACTACCCTCAATGGCAGCATTGTCACCGCTATCCTCAATCGTGTCCTGAAGCCATTTATGCTCGGTATCTTGAGCGTCAGGCGCAGTTCCGATATTGGAAATGTACGGTGTTTCTGTAATGCTGACATTGGATATAATCGGTCGTACATCCTCTACACGAACGGTAGAGTTATATGTCCAATGGTTAGCCATGTTAAAATTTCTCCTTTTCTAAAGAAAATTACTGCCTTGCGAGGCTATTTGAGCTGATAACGAAGCTCGTCAATCTCGGTGAGGACAAGCGAGTTGTCACGCCCCGAGTTTGCGAGAACCGCCGCCTTGAACTCAAGGTCCTCAATTTGTTTTTTGATCTTTTCAGTATCGCTCAGCTTCACTGCCGGGGTTCCCGTGGATTCCTCAGGGTTCCCGCCCGCATTGCGAAGGGCTTCTGCCTCCGCTTTTTTGCGATCCTCTTCAGCCTTCGGGTCATCCTGTTTGGCGAGATTCTTCTCCGCCTCAGGTCCGCCCGCGAGAATGTAGGCGCGATCTAACGCCTGCATCGGGTCGTCATACACCGTTGAAAGCTTTGCATGCTCTGCCTCAAACTTGGCAAGAATGTCAGGGTTAGATAATCCCTTATGAGAATTCTTGAAGTCCTTGTAGAGTTTCTCCGCTTCCTTGGAAGATATTCCGTCGATTTTCTCTTCAAGAGTACGAACTCGTTTCTTTAGCAGATGGTCAACCGCAGCCGAAAGACCTTTCTCATTTGCGATCTGGTCAAACTCCTCATCGGTCTGGCCTTGACCTGTCGTGCGGAGTTCCTCCATTTCCTTCTGCAATTTGTCGTTCTCCTCTTTTAGCCTAAGTGCTTCTTTCGTCGAGCCGGCATACTGCTCAGTGAGCTTAACAATTTTGCTTTCAAGCTCTCTGAACTTGTCGTCCGCCGAATTAGAAGGTGAGGTTCCTTGCGGGTTGCCTGCCTTCACGGGGTCTTCACCACTCCCGCTTTCTTTAGGGGGGTTATTAGCCGCGGCATTCGCCTTCGCTAACTCCTCCTTGGTCTTAAGTATTTTCCCCTCGCTATCCACGAGGTTTCCGTCTTTGTCGAATAGTTCCATACTATGTTTCTCCTTTAAGGTTAGGATTTATACTGCGATGCTTTACCCTCTTAAGCCCCCAACGAGTCCTATGAGTTCTGATAAACCTGCTGATTAAACTTTTGCTTTAACTCATCATTATCTTGCGGATTCGCCATGATGGTTTTAAGCTGTTCAATCGCCATTTTCTTACGCTTATTAAACAAGAACGGCACTTGCTTGATTGTTTGAGCGCCGAGAAGCCTGCCTTGGTGAAGCAAATATTCCCGAGTCTCTTTGTCCTTAATAATCGAAGGAATCTCTTTAATTGCGAGGAGATATTGGAGAAACCCAATCTTCTTGTAGTAGGATTCATCGAGTTTTTGTCCCGCAAGCGCGATGGTCTCAGCCTGAATTAATTGGTCAACCACCTCAACGAAGTCTTTCCACCCGTCTTTTTTCGCGAGAGCCTCTAACCTCTCCGCCTTCTCAATCGTCCTCTGATTCGCTCTTAAAATATCTTCTTGCTTCATTTAATCCCCCTTAGAATTAAATTTATCTGGACGCCGGAACATTCGGACGAGCTACGTTACGCAGTGTCCTTATGTTCGGCGAGCCGTTATTGTTGATGTTACCGCCTGGATCCGCGGGATTTCCCTGAGCCTGAGCCTTCGCCGCTTCCTGCGCCGCAATCTGCTGTTGCTGAGCGATTAACTCGAGTCTCTGCTCAATCCGCCTAACATGCTTGTCGAATTCAAGAACATCCACAGGATCAAGTGACTTGAACGCGGAGCTTCGCTTGAATGCGTTGTGCTCACTGAGCTTAGCCTCAAGACTTGCGGGATCTTCTTCCTCGGAGAGCGTTACTGACTCGCCTTGTCCTGCGAGAAACAACGCCTGCTCCTCAAAAACCGTGAGCGGTTTAATCGGCACATTCATGATCTTGTCTACGCGTTTCGGGAAGATTCCCTCAACTACTGCGCGGTCAACTTCCTCAATGTTTATGTGAGGCGCGTCCTGCCAGAGAGGACGGAGCTGAATAGCCTGCTGAATCTCAGTCTCTTTATTCCCGAAGAACGCATTCGTACTGACCTTAATGTCATAGTCGCCGAGAATGTTCTCAAGGGACTCTTTGCGGAATTCAAGTCCCCTGCGTCCCGCTGTTCGCAGTACGAATTCCTCGTCGCCGAATAATTGGATTAGTTTGAGTATGCGCGAGCCGAGTTCGCCGAGCCTCTCAAGAACCCCGTTAATAATCATAGAGTTCCCCGCCTGCTGTTCATTGAGTATTGAAATGATCGTGCTTGCCGGCGTATTCTTATTCGATGTATTAAGGATCTTTTGGAAGTCCGCGACGCCTGTGACTTCGCTCCATACATTGAGTAATCTTTCCTCTTCGTTTACTCCCAAGAACTCCATATTCTGAAATTGAAGTACCTGCATTGCGTTGCTTACAGACTTGTCCTCAAGCCCGCTGAATGGGTGGAATGCTCCGGGCGATGACACGTACGCGTGGTCTTCGAGAACCTTGTCCACGTCTATGAGGAATTGCGGATGGAGCTTAAGCTTGATGGAGTCGTTTCGTTGGTTGAAGAACTCGTTTATCTGATACCAAACCTCCACGACGGGATCAATCACGCCCCATGAAGTCATAGAGTGCAGCGACTGAGAATACGGTACATCCACGAATGGGTATTCGCCGAGCAAATTCTCCTCCGCGAGTAATATCTGGTCATTGTCCAGTACGACAACCGCCTTGATAAACTCCTTAACTCCATCCCCGTCAATATCGAACCAGCCGAACCAATGGATCGGGTGAACGTCGCCAGAGGGTCCTTGTATCGGCGCGTCCGTCACGCCCTCATCCTGCCTCATCTGCGTCTCTTTCTTATCAAGAAGCTCCAGCCCGGACAACCCGTGAGGGTCGCGTTCGCCGAGCGATTTGAAACTTCCCTTCGCATACTCACCCTTGAGTTCCAACTCATAAATCTGCTCAGAGGTTGTATCCTCAATTTCAAAGAGATATCCGCATCCCCACTTGCTGAATGATTTAGCTTTTGGATCCCAGCCAAGGTGATCGACAATATCAACAGACCGAACATACGGCTGATTAACCCGCATTTTCTTACGGACGAATTTGTACTTGGGACGGCCTAAACCGTCCCGCACTACATTCCCTTTGTCATCCATCTCAGTTTCACGCCATAAATATTCATCCGTTCTACGTGTCCAACCGTAACGATAGACCCCAAGCCCATACTTGCACGTTGAACGAATACCTCTCTCAGAGGTCTTGTAAAATCCAATGCGATCCATTGTGTTGTTGAGCAGTCCTTCCGCAGACTGCGCATACTCATGGTCTTCCTGAGTCCTTCCAACTGCTGAGAACGGCGCACTGATACGGTCCGCCCATACAGCCTGATGAATAACCGAGGTCTTCCGCTCAACTGCGTTATACGGGAGCGGTAAATCCATTGAGCTCTGCCACCCAGCCTTGTTCTTGTCAAGGTAGGATTTATTGCGGTAAATCGCATTCAACTCAAGTAATCTCTCGCGCCTAGTCCTGTACGCATCTTCAAACTGAGATACTGAGTTCTTAATCGTACTAAGAAGCTCGCGCATCCTGTCCTTCTTACTGAGCTCATCACTAATATCAGTAATCCTCTTAATCTTCAGTACATCAGCATCTTTTGTTTTATCCATAGTTTATGTCCTTACAAGTACCAGGCTCGCGCGCCTTGCGGCTGAACCGATTTCCAGCGGGAAGCATCTACCTTCCTCGCTCCTTTTTTCATAATGTATTCAAGTGCGTATGCCATTGCATCAACGATATCTTTCGTGCGGCCGTACGGAAATCTCATAATCTCTGAGATCAACTCATCCATCCAGTAACGGATGTATAACTGTCCTCGTTCAAAATGCGGAATCATTGTGCGGATACGAACGTCCTTATCGCGATGACCGGGCCTAACTTGAATTACTTGAAGTGACCGCCCATACTGCGCTGATTTCTCCTCAAGATTTATTGCACCCTGCGCTTGATACGCGACTGATTCCCACAACACTTTTTTAGTTCCCCACTTCTCAGAGAGCCCGAATACTCCGTCAAATAACTCCGACTCTTTTGCCCTGCTGTATAACTTATAATCAAGTATGTAAATATTCCGCCGTTTGTCCCACCCCGCACAAAGAACAACACCCCTATCATGCGAGGTTGAGGTCGTCTTTTTAGCCGTGATGGGATCAACAACGATTAGTTTCTCAAGTGCAATTTCTTCGTCATTTATATCCTTAGGTATATCCCTGAAAATCTGTATCCATTCCCGCTTGAATTCCATTTCGCTCTCAGGTACGGGATCGAGGAGGTACTGCGCGGACCAAATATATGAGCCTTGCTGATTACGCGTTGTCTCGGCCCATTCCTTGTTATAGAGTTCTTTCCAGATGAGTTCCCCGTCATCATCAAATACTTTCTGGACCAGGACGCGAAATCCCTTCTTAATTTCGGGCTGTTCAAGAAACGCATACAAATCATTGTCCGTATAATTTGTCCCAACAATCATGATTGGAATCTTGCCCTTCTCCCTTTGCGGGTTTCCGATACTCAGGAAATACTTATACGCCTTAATGATCTTTTCGCACTGCTCAGGAGTTTCTGAGTTCTCGCGCGTCACGATGTCATCAAGCTGAATTTCCTTGAAGTGTTTACCCGTGACAGTTGCACTTACACCGTACGCTTCAATCGTACATTGCGCGTGGTTGCCTGTACGCGCCACATTAAACTGAGTCTCACTCCACTTATTACGCCTCTCATTCTGAATCCAATCAGGCACGACTTCGGGCCAAAAAATCTTCAGCTTGGCATTATTCGTGAGCTCGAACTTAATAGAGCGTGCTGTGTCCTTGGATAACTCGAGCGTTCCTGATACGATAACCGCGCATAACTCAGGATCATTCATCGCCCGCCAGAGCCGATAATAAATCGTACAAATCTGCGTCTTTAAGTGATACCTCGGAACTCGAATCATACAGTTAAGCCCGAGATTCTTAGTGCTCCGAATATGCCTGCACATCCTGCGGTGAATCGGGGCGAGCTTAACCGCGTCCACTGTCTTATTCTCCGCATCCATCACCTCAATGATGAATGCCCAAAAATCATACTTGTAAGTGAGTTTTCGTTCGAGTCTGCGGAGCTGGAGAACTATCGAGCGCTGCTCTTCATCCATCTCCTTTAAGGATTCCTGCGGTATGTTATTCAGTGTTTTGCGAAGCCTGCGGATCTCGCGGAAATCATTCATAGAACTTAATAACCCTATCCATTGAGTATCCGTCATCCCAACCGTGGGGACTTTTGAATGTATCGCCTATATTGTCAGGCCCGAATAATTCCTGGTTCTCACCAACAGCCCAGCCAAAATCTATAAGCGTTATGACTCCATCCTTTACGACTAGGTTTTCAGGGCGAATATCCCTATGCGTAATTCCCTTTGAAATTAATATAGCCAGAATTCTGGCTAACTGTTCCCGTAGATCATTCGGCTTATTTACTTTAGTTAGCGGGACACCGGCCCACTGCATTACAAAACCCCCTTTGGTTAATCTGACAACCTGAGGGAAACCCCTGATTCCTGTAAAATTTTTAAGTATGAAAACTTCATGCGCAGCTAAATCAAATACTTTGTAGTTAGTCTGTTCTTTGAGTACTAATCGCTTTCCGCCCTCATCAAAGAATGTAACGCGTGATGTCTCGGCTCTTTTCGGCTCATTCATTTCTTCTCAAAAAGAAAAAGGTCGCGCTCTTTTCCTCCAGGCCCCATGGATGTTACTAACTTAGCTATACAAGATAATTTGAATTCAGCGAGCCAAGCCTTAAGCTCTTCGTTTGTTCTGAGCCACTCAGCCCCGCCCATTCCATCACCTGCGAGAGGCATTTCGATGAATACGCTAGAGCCCGGCTGAATTCTCCGCAGCTTAGACTCAGCACTCTCCCGCCCCATCCAGTTGAGGACGTTTAACATTAAGACCACGTTGAATCCGCCAAGAATATTATCTGCTGTGGTGTGATCGAGAAAATCAACATTGCTTACTCTCTGCTCACTAGCTAAACTCAGCGCGACTTCCAGAGCCGCTTTGTCCCTCTCTATACCCACCGCGTATCTGACGAGCGGAGCTGACATAAACACAAAGAAACCCGTGGAACTCCCAAACTCTATGAGCGAAGAATCCTTACTAAGCACATTACTTGCAACAATTGCATCCCACCGTTTGTATGATGCTTCCCTGCGATGACAAGGAACATCCTCGTATCCCGAAAATGGTATGGGGCTGTAGGTCCAGCCCTGATTTACTGAACTTCCCGGAGAATGTTTTACTCCTAGCTCAGCGATGAGCTCACGCGGCTTCTTTTTGCACATAGTCTGCCGTTCTCGCATTTGCTTCCAACTCCCCTGCGTCTATCCAAAATTGCGCGTCGGCGAATACAACGCGGTGAACATGCCCGGGCTTTCCGCAAACTACAATGTCCACGAGCTGTTCAAACGTATACTCCCATTCGCGGGGCCCGCCGTAGCGACGCACAACAAGGATGTCATTAGGCCCGCGGCACTGAATAAACTTAGCTCCGAGATAAACCCGCACAAACGAGCGCAGAGCCGCACATAGAGCTCCAAATACCTGCTCAAGTAACCGCTTCACGATTCCCCCAATCTTTCATGAGCTGAACACCATACCTCGCCCAATAATTCCCAGGCACCGCATCAATCTGAATCCCGGGCCACTTGCGCTCCATGTATGCGCGATTCCTCATACATTGTGTAATGCGCTCAGACCTTTTTTCGCTGACAGGTCCCCATAACTCATTAAGTGTTGCGCCGCCTTCATGCAATGCGTAAAGTTTATTCGGCAGGACTCTCGTATACCCTTTTAGCGCGGCTCGGATAATGAAATCATAATCTTCGTATGAGTTAATCAGGTTTGAATCTAAGTTGCCTACATCCTCGAATATTTCACGCGACGCCCCGAATCCCCAGCCGATGTCTGCGCGAGGTGAGAAACCAACAATGCCTTTGCTTGCTGATTCGACCAACCAGCTATCCCACCCGGGTAATCCAATCGTATCGTTATTAATTACCGCGATAATATCGCCTGTGGCTCTAGCAACCCCGCGATTCACATTAATTGCAAAACTAGCGGGACTCTCAGAGACGACAACCTCGATGGGTTGAGTAGCAGCGCTTCTCCATGACTCTTCGCAAGACTCATTGAGTTCATCACTGCCTGTCAAAGATGGGATTACCAGGGAAATCACGCGCCCTCTCTTGCAGAGGGCTTAATAAATCCCTGTTGCGAATTCTCCTCAGAAAGCGTTTTGTTGTCCGGGTGAACACCATCCAACGCTAATTCCTTACAATGTTCGCAAACAGTCTCAGCGCGGTTCCCCCCGCGACTACCTGCCCCGGCAAATTCAATCGTGCCGAGTTTTACAGTCCTATAATCAAGTCCGCACATGAAGCATGCTTGCCCCATAAACTACCCCCGTTTTTTCATCGCGTTCGCAAGGTTGTCGATATCCGACATTTTGAACACATTCGGCTTAACCTTGCTGGCTTTAGGTTTACCTTTAATACATTTCCGTTTCTTCGTTTTCATCCTAATTAATTCCTCCGAATCTTTGGAGTTGTGTAAGTAATTGATCCGCGGTCTTCTCATCCTCAGGATTCTTTGCTTCCTGCTTCCACATACCGATTGCTTGTCCGAGCAACTTCTGCTTCGGTGCTTTTGCGGCGAGTACCTTCACCATAGTTTCAATGTCGATTGATTCCTCGCGCACAGCAGTATTCAGCAACTCAATATCCCGCATAAGATCCTGAATGATTACCTCAGGCGTGAGATTCTTGGCCAGATCCTTGTCTGTTACTTTTAATAGTTTTTCAAATTCCATTAGTACCTCCGGCTTCCCGAATTGTCTCTTTGCTTGAACGCATGCTGAGTTGTAGTTGCGATTCCTGCCATGACGTCGCAGATACGCTTCCGTATAATTAATTACCCCGGTATCCTGATAAACCTCCATGAGAATAGCGGCGCGGAGCTTATGCTCAATATCCCAACGATTCTTGAGAATAACCCCTGGTTTTTTGCGGCGCTTTACCCCGCACTTCGGGGCCTCATACCACGTGTACTTCTGCTTATTTGTCGGCGGATGGCCATGATAGCCAGGCTTATAGTTCTCCATACTTGAGGAAAAGCCAAAAAAAAATTGCAAAAAAATATTTTTACTAGGGCATGATCGCTTATGTTAGTTTTGTTAGGATTGCCGTTGGGTGGTGTAATTAACACAAGTCTTTTTACTGTAAGTACTTACGGTATGTACCAACTTTAGGGGCGCAAAAGAAGGTTTGGGATTTTTTGTGCGCTGTTTTTTGGGGGTGATTATATAATATACGTTGGATGGTCTAGGGGGGTATACCCCTGTCTCGATATTATAGGACGCACGAGCTATACCCGCGAGCTTGAACTTGCCACATTTCGACACGCATGGCTTGCGTCACGCATGGTCCCCGCCAATGTGGGGTGCGCGGTGCCGGTCCCACGCTAACCCGCGTCATTCCTGAAAAAATTAGTCGCGCGAGAGGCTTAGAGTTACTCTCAAACCCTACTCCCATACTCCGTACCGCTTGGTATGTCCACCATTACGCATATTTCGCTCGGTTCACCTAAAGGCACGTTGGACACGTTGCCTGGGGCTCTGAGCTCAGTGTATTTGCCCCATGCTAAGGCTGGATTTTTAGCCGGATCCGAGGTTGACCTAGCAATATTATGGGACGTTCGTAATTATTATCGGACATGGGTTTTAAATTACCCTGCTAAAATCGCGAGCTACGGCCAGTTTGTTAACTGAACTATACCTTGACCTCACTTTCCGTGTAAAGTCGCCCAGAGACGCCATTCTGTGCAAAATTCAGCTATATCAGCATTGCTTGCGCATTACGGTATGCGTGGCTTCCCTAGTGGCGGGATATTTTAAGCCGGCCGGATTGGTTACGGCAATTGCCTAAAAATAATTTGAATTTTCCCCTTGCACGGCTCAAGTTTTCGGTGTATATTACCGTTGAGTAGGGTAATACGGTATTACGGTATGTAATCGAAACGAGGTAATAAAGTGAAATTGATAATCGAAGCGGAACATAACGAGGCGGACACGAATCGCGACATGATCCATCATGCCGTACGATTGGCTGTCTTGCTGCATGACGCTGAAATTGTCATAGAGGAAAACGGACACTATGAAAAATAAATATCTGATGAACTTGCGGGAATTGTTGGAGTTGCAGGATAACGAGCTTGCGAAGCTCCGGGATCATGTGAGGTTTTTGGAGCTTACTGTTATCAGACTTGACTCAATTAAAAATGGTAATGGGCGAAACGCTAACTATTAAGGGGGATAACGTGAGAAAAACACCTGATAACAAGGTCAACATTGATAAGGCTCTTAAACTGGCCGACTACGTTTCGGAAAGATTAAATCGAGATGAAATAGGTCATTTGATCGATGCGCTTTACTGGAAGCACAAAGTTTTGCTTTGTAAAACACTAGCAGTAATACATGAAGATTTGGAAAAGGAAGAGGTTTAATTATCAGCGTAATTAACAAGGAGAGAGAGACAATGCAAATAAAAATCTATAACACCTATAAATTTAATGAACTATCAGAGGAAGCAAAGCAAAGTGCTTTTGATTATATCCGAAACAATTGGCACGACTTAGGACAACACGTTGTTGAGGAAGTGGTTGACAGTCTAAAAGCATTGGAGAAAGCCGTTAGAGGTGACCTTGACTATTCAATCTCTATCGTACCAGACAGAGGTGAATATATCAGGATTACGGATTACGACAAGCAAGCATTGAAGGAATTAAACAAGAAAAAAGACGATTGCCCGTTGACAGGTGTCTGTTATGACTATGACGTCATTCAATCATTGGTCAATGGAGATATTGAAGAGGTATTAAACACGATCCACAAGGAAGGCGAATATATTTACTCGGACGAAGGGCTTACGGATATGATCGAAGCAAATGATTATGACTTTTTAGAAGATGGAACTATTGACTAAAACTAACAACAAAAAAGGGGTGGATGAAATGAATAAAATCAGAGCAACTAAAAAAGAAATGAGACAGAATTATAGGATTCTAAGTATCGGATATTGTGATGCGCAGTATCTTTTGAACTATGAATCACCTGTAGCCTATAGCGCAGGACATTATGGTTGGTCTTGTGATTATTACGATATAGACGGGGTTATTATATCAACAGGCTATGACACGATAGCAAATAAGAATATGAAATATGATTATAAACTCATAAGAGAATACGACGATAAAGCAAGACAATTCAACACAAGGGAAGAAATCAGGGCTCTTTTGCTCGAATTGCTTGATAAATTAAAAATAAAGAATAAATAACAACCGTCTAACAGTGAAGGGGTGAAACCGTGTTAAAAAAAATAGAATATACAATGTTAAAAAATGAGGTATTTAGAGAATATAAAGGCGAAAAGGTAGATTTTAAAAGGCTCAATGAATTATTTAAGAAAGGTACAGAGAAACAAAAAGACAGGCTTTTAGCTATTAAATCAAGGCTTAATTCTATGAGGTATGCTAGACAGAACAGAGAATTCAAGTCTTTATTTGGGTTCAATATGCCGTTTGATGGATTTATTTATTTCATGACCAGTAGAAAGCACTTAGACGTTATCGCACTTGATAAACGGCTATGCACTCCGAACGGAATAAGCACAAAGGATTTTATTGCTAAAAAATACGGAGAAAAGGCTTCTGATTTTGTTCAATCTTTAATTTAAATGCCGTGTTCACGGCTAAGGGGGTGAAACATGGAAACAATCAACGACGCTGATTTTAAACTGTACTTCAACATGGATAATTCCGCTTTTGACGAATGCGCCGATATTGAGGTTTGTCGGATATTACGATTGATTGCAGACCGAATCGAAGCAGGATCAAACGGCGGAAGCATTAAAGATATTAACGGGAATACAATCGGACATTACGACGTTAATCTATAACATGCCGTATTCACGGCGGGAGAGGTGGAGAATGAGATTGCGAGGTTATGAAGTTTATTACAATGGAGCGAGTAAAATATTCAAACGTAACCATTGGGACGCTAAAAAAATGTATGACAGCTTGCCTGAATCTTACATGAAAGCTCTCAATAAAATTTTAAGTGATGACCGAGGGCTTTTGTATAGGAAAACAATTAAAACAAACGTGAAGAATTAACCAAATGAAAAACTACAAAAAGCTTACGTTTGATTTTGTTAATGGTTTCATCAGAATTGGTTTAACTTATTCTCCATATGGAGATTGGAAGCTATTACTATCAAAAAGACAAGCCAAGCGTGATAATTGATCTGGTTGAAAATGAAGTTATAAATTTAAGAATATAACCCCAAAAAGGAAAGGCGAAACCATGAGAATAAATAGCTTTGCGGATTATCTGTATTACGAGGTTCATACCAGACTATTTAATAACTTACTGGATGACGATATTCCAGACCATTACGAGGACTGGCTCGCGGAACTTGATCCGATGGAAGTTATTGATTATGCAGAAGAGTATATTAAGACTTTAAAGGGGGTAGACAATGAGCAATAAACAAAATGACCTATACAATGAGACACTGCTAGAGGCATTGACAGAGGCGGCGGAGCTGTCCCTAGCTATGATAAAAGACCGTTTCCTTGTCGAGCACGGCATGGAAGATGTGGGAAGGGCTTGGGGTGCTTGTGAAAGGGCCTTGAAACTGGCAAAGGGGGAATAATATCCTTAAAACATTACGCGCAATACAACCCTAAAGCGAATACCTAGCCCCCCTTCCCTTCTCTGAGGGGGATTATCAGGAGTGATAGTCCCCCGGTAACTCGCAGCAACCTTTCTCTAATCCCCCTTCAGGATAAAAAAAACCGGGCCGGCCAAAATTCTTATTGACAAACGCGCCGGACTAGTTTAATTTATACGCGCGTCCAATTCAGATGCAGTCTTAATATCTGCAATAACTAACAAATAATACCCGCCACAATAAGGTTTGGGCGGGCACGCCGGACAACTATCCGCAAAACTCCTACCTAATCCATTCCCCCACAAGAGCCTCGGTATAAGGTTTGCGCAAAATTTCTATTTTCTTTATTGACTTTGAATTTTACATACCGTAATAAGTGACCTACCTAGGCTATGGGTTTTCCTCATTTTTAATTTTAAGTCCTGCTTCCCTGAGTCCTCCGGCGGGCGAGGGTTCTCACTCATCCCCCGCTCGCTTTTTTTCCATAGCCCAGCTTAGGGAGGCAGGCATACCGCATGAACCGTTCTAAGGTTTGGGAGAGGCTATGAGTTATTTCGGCAGTTATTCCGCAAGTGAAATCCTCAAGAAAGAGTTCAAGACGCGCAAATTCCTCATTGAAAATATAATTCGCGAGAATGACTCAGTACTCCTGATCGGCGGGGAGAAAAGCGGTAAGAGTATACTTGCTAAGCAGCTTGTCGCAAGTCTTAGTGCGGGTCACCAGCCATTTTTAAACGAGTATGAGGTTCGCCGGGCCTGTAAGGTGACCTATATCCAGATTGAAGGTGAGCTTGTGGATACCAAGGAACGTATGGAGCGCATGTTCAAAATAGTGGATTGTGAGCCTGATAATATTCAAGTGATATTCTCTGAGCCTCTTAATCTCCGCGACAAACAAAAGGCGTTTGAGCTTATCCAGCAGATTGAGAAATTTCATAAGCCGGATGTGCTAGTGATTGATCCACTGTACTTTGCATTCTCCGGCAAAATGAGCGATGATGATATCGTGCGTGAGTTCTTGGGAAATCTGCGGGTTATTAAGGATCATTTTGGATGCGCCCTTATTTTGGTCCATCATACTCATAGAATCAAGTTTGACCATAAGGGGAATCAAATCAAAGAGGGTGACGAGGCTATGTTCGGCAGTGCGAGCCTCAAGTGGTGGCCGGATCACATTATCCTGTTTATTCGCGATAAAAAGACCGAGCTGCGCTACTTTAGCTGTCAGACCCAGCGGTCCGGTGATATTGTCAAGGAGCTCACGCTTAAGCTAAATGAACCCGATCCCCTGTTCTTCTCTAAAGCCGATGAGCAGTTTGGACTGTCCGGGAAATCTAGCTCAATATGCTTGCTCCTGGCTAAATCGGGCCAAGCCATGCGCCCGAAAGAAATTTGTGAGGAACTCGGTATAAATAAGTCTACTTTTTACCACTCAATTGATAAACTTATTAAAGAGGGTTTAATAACTAAAATCGGACAGAACAAAGAAGTCCGATATGTCTATGAGTCCAAAGTCCAATGAGTCCAATATAATATATTCTTATGTAGGGACTGTTGGACTGATCCGATATTGGACTGATAATTGGACTCTCGGACTGACGATCTGGGCTATGAAATTTAGCCCGAGATCTGGGGTGTTTATATCATGTGTACAAAATATCTCAAGATACCGTAAAAAATACCGTAAATAGAGGTTGACAAAGGCGAGGATTTATGGCAGTATTCTCTTTACCTGGTGAATTACATCAGGGAATACGAAAAAGTGAGATAACAAAAATGGTAATGGTTATGGAAGAAAAAAGAGGAATTAGGATCATCCGCGAAATGGTGGATTCCGGGCTCATCACTCGGTACAGGCTTGCCGATGAGATGGGCGTTAAGGAAAAGAGCGTGCAGAGTTGGTATAAGGGGCTCTTTTTTGACGAGAACAAGCATATTGTGCGCCTTATGGAAGTAAGGGATAAGTATATGCGTGCAAAAGGCATGGGAATCTACAAGGATAAATAAAATGAGAACTAATCCCCCTGTTAATTTATTCTATAAAGGTCTTACGGTAAAAGATAAGTTAAGCTGTGCCCCCGCCCCGAGACCTAAGTTGTTTTTGCTTAGGTGTTTACAGCGAATAGAATGTATCTTATGTAAAGTTGCAGAGTGTTTTCATAAGTTATTTAAGCGTAATGAGTTAAACTCATTTTTTTTGCTCAGAAGTAATACGGTATCGCGACGAATTTTACTGCAAGGCGCGATTATCATAACTCTTACCCTATTCCTCTATCTCCTCACTGGTTATTCATCCGCGATTGAAATACTGGAATCTCAGGCACTTGAGTTGAGAGAGCTCAGGGGGCGCGAGCCCATGCCTGTTTATGTCGCTGTGCCGGTGGCTAGTGAGGAGGCCAGGATTCCTGAGATTTATCAGGCTGCGGAGTTAGATGCGTATTGTTCGGCGGACTGGAGACCGAGGCAGAGTGCCGGGTTTTGGGCTAGTCATAACGCGGGAGTTTGAGTTTGCGGGAAATTGAAGTTACTAGTTGGCTGGATGGCCACGTGCTGAGCGCAGACACTTATCAATTTATGTTGAAGCATCCAACGGATTGTAAGAATCGCGGATCAAGCAGTGATAAAGGCCGCACTTACCACGGTTATTGGATTATTGAGGGTGAACTATCAGATTGCGGATTAAACGCCCAATGCTCGCTGTTAGGGGCCTTAAAACGCATTTCTGAGGGCATTAAAGAAAGTAATAAACGGAGGTAGAAAATGAGTGAGCAGGAGCAGGTGGATGTTGCGTGGGATGTAGAGATTGGAATTAACGGTAAGTGGGATTTGTGGACAGTGGTTGATGACTATGATACCGCGTGTATGGAGGCCGCGATATTAGCGAACAGGTGTTTTGATTATCGGATACGCGGGGCTCAGAGCGGGAAGTATTATTCCCTTCCCCCGTTTGCCCGAGAACTGGAGGATTCCTTATGGGATTTGAGAGGCAGTTTTGTACTACGTGCGGGCGTTATACAGTCTTTGAGGAGTTTAATGGGACGTATTGGTGCGTCC
>JBFIDQ010000017.1:0-18287 GCA_041603795.1 Chlamydiales bacterium | reverse complement strand
CTGCGTCCCTGCGTCGCTGCGTTAATGCGATTACACCAACCTAACCCTTAATCACTTACCATAATTTAAGTCTGTTTTGAGGCAGAGAAATCCGTTTTGTGATAGACGGGCGTTATGATCAAGGTGAAGGAACGCCTCTTTCCTAAACATGGATTTCTGCTGCTTCTACTATTTTTGGTGGGAATGATCCTCGTGCAGCCATTTTTCTACCACTCCGTGGCACAAGGGAGGGTCTCTGTCATCTTCTTTACGGCTGTTCTGCTTGCTGCGGTTCAGGGGTGCTCCGGGAGCCGTCGGCTTCTATGGGCGGGCATTGCTTTTTCCGTTCCGGCACTTGTGCTGAGTTGGGCGACTCTTTTTTGGCCGGATCTTGACCCCTTTAGGGTGACCTTTCAGCTTCTCTTCTTCACCTATATCTGCTGCGTTTTTTTTCAGCGTATTTTTTTAGCTGACAGCATCACTCTGGATCTGCTGTTTGGCGCTTTCTGTCTCTATCTTCTGATCGGATTGCTCTGGGCTCTTGCCTACACCCTACTTGAACAGGTTTTTCCCGGATCGTTTGCAGGGACTCAAATGGAGGAGGCTGGCTCTTTGGCAGATCGTTTTCTCTATTACAGTTATGTGACGCTGACGACTCTCGGGTATGGCGATATAATTCCGGCAACGCCACCGGCGCGGAACCTATCAGCATTGGAGGCACTCACCGGGCAGTTTTATATCGCGATCTTGGTCGCTCGGCTTCTCGGCCTTCACCTACAAAAAAGGTAGGACAGCATAAAGCTTGTCCTACCTTCAAAATGATTACTTTTGGCGCCAGAGGGGAGCCATGGTGTTGTGCGTAGCATTGATGCCAAACATCATCTGCTTATCGTTAAGGTCATCCCATCCTGGATCCCCTAAAAACTCCATGATCGCCTCAAGATACTCGGGGTCGAGTTCACTTGGATCACCAAAGAACACCTCAAGGTCGTCTATGATGCCGTGAATATGCTCCCCTTCGCCCCACTCTTCCACGCTCGCATAGAAGTTTGGAAATACGGTCCATTCGTTGCCATTGGCCACGACAAAGGCGAGTCCGTCAACCTCAGAGATCTTTAGAGGGTTAACTTCTCCCATCGAAAGGACGACGGCCATCTCTCGGCGGTCTGGATTGATGAGTGACCCCAATCCCTGGTCCCCGCGGCCAAGAAGGACTTCCTCGCCTTGCTCCCACTCATGACAAATCGATGGAATCATCTGCGCCTGACCCTGCTGGTCTTCGACCACTATGGGAGCTGCAAAAAATATTTCTTCGCCAACTAGGACGTAGCTGACTCCAGGTATGAAACCGCAAAGGGCGTCAAGGCGCTCCGCTTCCAGGGAGCACTCTCCTACCTTTTTTACGCTAAGCGTTAGACTCTTATCCGATTGGATCATGAGCCCGCGCGTCGATGTTTGCGAGATTTTTACGGAATCTCCTTCTGTCAGTTTCGCCACCTTTTCCGGCTTAGAATCAAATTCCCAAACTTGTCCATCCTCTGTTAGCGCATGTGGAGTGCTTAGCTCAGGAACAATGCAGTTATCTGGAAGAATGTAAACAATCTCAGTCTGAGTGGTTTGCATGGGGCGAGGCATCTCGCCTATCCCCGTAAACAGTAGGTCTGAGGCCTGAATGGCCACAGTGGGTGCCGCTGCCAGAAGCAGGGAAGCACATAGTGTTGTCGTTATCTTACGCATAAGGTTACCTCTCTTTATGCATGAAAGTGATCGAGAGATGACCTTAGACCAGGGCGCTTCAAATTGACAATATAAATAAAATACTATACAATCTGTTTCAGGAACAACTCTCTCTAATGGGGAAAAATCATGCTTAAACTTCTTTTCGCCTTACTATTGGTCATCGGATCACCTTTAACCGCTGATGTCGAAGCGGATATTGAGAAGATTGAGGAGCAGGTGGAAGGCTTCGATGTTAAGAAGATCATCAAACTGGGAGGGCTGCTCTCCACCATAGGCGGAGGGACGAGTCGACTCGGCACCTTGCTAGAAAAAGGAGACGTCGACGAGATAAAACGCACCATCCGAAGTTTGGACGGTGATATCTCTCTCTTTTCTGATGATCTCAAGGAGCTCGTTCACGAGGACTACTACCCTCAGATTGATCAAGCTCGCGATCTAGCGATTGGGAATTTGGAGAACATACGTGAGCATGTGACAGAGGAGAATATCGGACTCGCAAAGGATGAGTACTGGAAGATGATGGGGAACTGGGAGAATCTTACCGATTACTACTCGAAGCGCGCACAGGGCCTACTCAAGGACAAAGAGGCAACTAAAGGCTGGCTCAACTGGCTAACAGATTTGGCCTACAGTTGGTGGTATAGCGACGACGAGTAGCCAGCTCCTCAAGCTTTAATTTTTTCGTTCATATTTAAACAATCCCGATTTATATTCGCCAAAGGCATCATGCTAAGGCAGAATAATTTAGAAAAAAAAGTTGGGAGTGTGCTAGATGAGTGTTGAAATGAGGACCATTGGCTTGGAGAATTTTTCTCACGAGCTTAGGGACGTGCAGGAAGAGTATCTTGGAGACGGTCTTGTTCTTTGGGGCCGAGTTAAAAATGGGTTCAGTCGGTGCTGGAAGGGCGCCACAGAGCGCACCAGCGAGGTGGCCGCTCCGATCCTCGCATCGGTACTAGGCACGAGTCTATCCGTCTTCAACGCGGGTTGCGCCACGGTAGGCAGCTGGTACTTGTGTAAGGAAATTGCACCAAGCATCATTGATCCGGACAACTGGAACAAGATAGGCGGTGAGATGCCGGAGTGGATCGCTGAAATTCCCACGGGACTTGGAATCACGGCACTCGTCGCTCTAGCTCTGATGTCGACACAAACCGCTAGACAAATTCGCAGCAAAATTGAGTTTGTTCCACCGCCTTCTCCAGAAGACAAAATTCGATACGTGGAAGATTCGGCACAAACCCTTCATCTGGCAACAACCACAGGCTTGTTTAGGCAACCATTCTGTAAGGCGCCAGTTGAGCTTCTTGAACAAGAGGATCGTATCCGAGTCTTCTTTGAGGAGCTTCATCATGGGCTCGAGCAGACAAGAGCTCCAGGATCGCCGCTGTCCAAATCTCTAAAATTTCTCACCGGACTCACCTGCTTCAGCACAAGCATGGGGTCGGCTTGGGGTGCAGTAGCAAGATTTGGAGAGGGGTTTGATCTCGGAGGGCCTGTTAAGTCCTACCCCGAAGGGGAGCGACTAATTCGCCTTGGCCACTACCAGGAGTGGTTTGTTAACACCATTGTTTTCTCTCTGACGTATTGGATTATCCAAGACAGAATCGATAGTGAGGGTCAGCTGGAAACAGCTTTGCCACTCTGCAGTAAGCTGCTAAGGGACTACTTGCGACAGGGAAAGATCACCCCTGACCAATACAAGGCGATTCAAGGCTATCTTGAAAGAGAACTGGAAAAGCTCGCCGATGGCTGCCTCTTTGAAAAAGACCCTTCTGACTACCTGCCCGGAGATATCAAGCAGCTCAAAGGAATTCAGGGAGCCCTGAATCTAGAAATCGCTAAAAAGCGGACCAACGGGAACATCGCCGAAAATGTAGCTCTTTATCTGCTTGCGTCAGCGCCTCTTCTCTACATCAATTATCTCTTCATTAGAGGGTTTGGTCACGAAGGACCGGAAATTGAGGAGCATTGGAATGAGGGCTACAAAATCTCGCATGCTGTTGGAGAAGTAGCGGAGTGGGCGTTTCTATTTGCCAGCAACGTTGCTTTGTTGGGCTGTAGACTTCCTCAGCATTTCATCATGCGAAGCAGACGTCAAGCCCTGAAAAAGGTGTTGGTGCCCAGCGTCATGGCCGGTCTCATGAATAAGTTCCCTACAGGTCAGGAGGATTTCCAACGCGTCCTGAAAGCTACGGTTAAGCGCGTTGGGGGTCAAAATGAGTTGCAGGCACGACTACAACTGCACGAGTTCTATCCCTTGAATCAGGAGCTATATGAGGCATGCAATGGGCTAGAGGGATCAATCGTAGCAAGCAAGTGGATACCTCGCCCTAGAGAAGCGCTTCAGGTAGCACTTGTGGCGGGAGGATTTTTCTCGTATGTCGCTGCACTCGCTTCCGCTTACGGCTCTCTAATGAATCACATAGCGGACTTCCACAACCCGGGTTACCAAGGTAAGGCTGCGGAATACTGGTGGAATTGCTTAGCCTTTATCTATTCAGGATGGCGCCTGCAGCAAGAAGGTGCGCATATGGATGAGTTTAGGGTGATGCAGAGGCATGCAGCGGAATCACTGGAGAAATTGGTGAAGAAGCATCCAGCACAGGCTGATGAATTCCGGAAAATACTTGAGTTGACCCTGAGAGAAGCTGCAAGCAAGAGTCTCTTTCCAAGCCAGCCGTATAAGATCCGGTTGTCTGATTCGTTATCCGGCGAGGTTAATGTCTTCGAGCAAAAAAGCAGTGGTTAGCGACGGAAAGGTGCGCTGTTTCGGTAGGGGTGAGGGCAACGAATTCTACGCCGAATACCACGACAAGGAATGGGGAATCCCGCAACATGAGGATCAGCATCTCTTCGAGATGTTGATCCTCGAGGGCGCCCAGGCAGGGTTGAGCTGGAGAACAATTTTGATCCGCAGAGAGGCGTATCGCAAGGCGTTCTATAAATTCGATCCGGTCAAAGTAGCAGCGATGTCCGATGAGACCCTCGAAGGGCTTCTCGAAAACCCGGGTCTGATTCGCAATCGACTAAAGATCTACTCAGCTCGAAGGAATGCAATCGTGTTTCTCAGTATTCAGAAGGAATTTGGTTCATTCGACGCCTACTTGTGGGATTTTGTAAAAGGGACCCCAATCATCAATCACTGGAAAGCCCAAAACGAGGTTCCCACGCAGACCCCGGAAAGCACGGCGCTATCAAAGGATCTAAAGAAGCGTGGCATGTCCTTTGTTGGACCCATCATCATGTACGCCTACATGCAGGCCGTGGGACTGGTCAATGACCATCTTATGGACTGCTGGTGTTATAAGAGGGTAGGTCACTGACCCACCCTCCTCACCTGGCGAACGTCTAAGCTAGATTTTTCATGGCTTGAAAAATCTGAGTTGGACCCTTGTAGATGATGATTGCGACAAACAAGGCATTCACTCCAATCCAGATGGGGTCTCTAGGAATGATTGCACCGATAACCTTCCCTAAGAAATTACCCACCGCGATCAGCGTGTCACCAACCGCATTCCATATCGCCTCGACGATGTTGCTTACAGCTCGCCAAGCTGGAACAACAACAGCATCCTTCGCAAGATTCGCTGCTTGTACGAAGCAATAGGAATCAGGCCTACCCATATTTCCGAGTGTGTAGATCCCGAGAATTACTCCGGCAAAAGCCGCAGATCCAGGGATAATATTGCAGGCTAGAGTGCCATAAAAAACCGCTCCACCCAGGTTTTTTGAGAATTTTTCCATCCTCTCATTGTCATTCGTCGCACATAGGTTGCCTACAGCTCGAATGGCCATTTCTGCGGTGGCGATTGCAGCGAATCCTGCGCCCAGGCGTGTAATAGTGAGCGCACCGGCGTGTGGTAGTGCCGAAGTTACGGCGGTTCCTATTGTTGCATAATTAAAACTTGGCATAAAAAAGCTCCTGGCTTGTTTGGTTAAATTTAATAACGCCCAAAATGATATCACAGGAGTGTAAAGATTGGATAAATTATGTTACTTCTTTACGGGCGTTCTCGAAAGTGGACCGTAGAGGTGGTAGAAGCCTAGCATTAGGATCTGATTCACTGCTTCGTCGTCTTGTGCGACTCCGGTGGTGACAAGTTGGCGTCCGATTGCTTCCGAGTGAGCGAGCAGTTCACGCGCGAGTGCTGCTTCTTCGCCCTTCGCCGTGGCAAGATCTTGGAAGTAGACGGCGAGTTTTTCTTCTCGCTCGGGGTCTTTGCTGAGCACCTTCCAGGGGTAGTGAGATTCCGGAAGGGGACTTGTTGTTCCTTTCAAGGGACGGTACTTGCCCTGCTCATAGACCGCGACGCACTTGCCCTTCTCATATCGGAAGAATCCGTCACGCTGTGAACCGTCGGAATGCTGTCCCCCGCGAATGCCGGCATTAAGCATTTCATCGATGAGGTCAGAGTGAAAAGTCTCTCCTTCGATGCAGCGGTCCATGACCCGCAGTATCTTCTGCGCCACGTCGATTCCAACGTAATCCAAGAGCTGGAAAATCCCCATAGGACGTATCAGCCATTCCTGCGACGCCCTGTTGATCGTCTCAATTGAATGCTTGCCCACCTTTTCGCAAGCGAAGAGGATTTCTCTCACGAAGTGACCATTTCCAATGAATCCGGCAACATCTGCCGAGCGCACCACCGTCTTGCCGAGGTCCCTTGCTATTTCTAGAGCGAGCGTGTCGGGGGTATCCGACGGCACAATGAGCTCTAGTAGCTTTTGTATCGCGGGTGGATTGTAGAAATGGAATCCGATGAGGCGTCCCTTGATTCCCGCTTCATCAGCTAGTGCGCCAATGGGGAGACTTGAGGTGTTGGTGAAGTAGGTGGGGGAAGCAATCTCCTCGATGGATCGAAAAAGCGCCACCTTTGCCGATTGGTCCTCGACGATTGCTTCGAAGAGGAGCTCCGTTCCAGATAGATCCGAGAGCTCTGAGGTAAACGTCGCATTGGCGATGCGCTCGCCAAGATCTCGCTTTTCCAATTGCTTCATGAGGTAGGTTTTGAGTCCATTTACCGCTTCTGGGCGGGTGTCATAGCATATTACCTTTGCCCCCGCTTGAAGCAGGAGAAGGGCGATGCCCGATCCCATTTTGCCACCTGCACCGACAACGCTACAGCTCTTTTTGTTCCACTGACCCATGATTGACTCCCCGGTTGATCCACCGTGTATACATAAATCGTAATTCCATTAGGATCTTTTTCTGATCAAAAGGAGTCATTGGTGCGCTGGATTGCCGTTTTACTGCTGTTCTTTTACCCGCTCTCTGCGCAGCAGCAGTGGGTCTACATCGACTGGGATGGGGTCAACGACGAAGATGGTGACGGCTCACTAACCTTTAATTCCTTGGGGCAGACACTTACAGCTACACTATCTGTGCGTACCAATGCAACGAATGGATATAACATTATTTTTTACAGCAGCAATGCTACGGGAAAAAATATATCGTGGCTGCAAAGTGGTAGTCAGCAGATTCGCTACATCGCCAGTATGGACGTCTCAGGGGTGCAAAATGCGAATATTCGTCGGGCTGTTCTTAATTTAAAGAATTCCAACTCAGCGTGTTTTACAGCCGACTTCAACAAGAGCGGCAATGTTATCCCTTTGACCTCTGCACTCGCGAACTTGATCCGTCTTGATTTTTCTCTCGACTACTTCAACGGAACGGTAATTGAAATGGGCACCTACGTGGATATCATTACTGCCACGGCCTCTCTTAATTAATCGACTTTGTGCTACGATCTCCCGCATGACTTTCGATTCACTTTTTCAGGTAGCACAAGAATTAAACCTTCCTAAACAGCAGGTGGCGGCTGTATTGTCGCTTTTTGCTGAGGGCAACACGGTGCCGTTTATTGCGCGGTATCGTAAGGAAGTGACAGGCGCACTCGACGAGGTGCAGATCCGCGCAATCCAGGATCGGTCTGCGTATATTCAGGAGATGGAGGGTCGGCGTGAGAGCATTTTGGAGTCAATTGACTCCCAAGGAAAGCTCAGCGACGCTTTGCGTAAGCAGATACAGGAGTGTACGACCAAAACCTCTCTAGAGGACCTCTACCTTCCCTACAAACCCAAGCGTCGCACTCGCGCTCAGATCGCTCGTGAAAAGGGACTAGAGCCGCTGGCTGAGCTTATTTTGGCCCAAGGGGCCACGCTGCCGGAGGGCGACGAAGAGGCATTCGCTGGGGCGCGTGACATCGTGGCAGAGGTCGTAAGTGAGAACCCGGAGATCCGTAGCTACGTCCGCGAGCTCTTCGCCACTCAGGGTGTGGTTGTGAGTAAAAAGGCGCGTGGCGTCGGAGATAAGCCGACGAAGTTTGAGCAGTATTACGACTTCACAGAGCGTGCCGCAACGATACCGTCACACCGCTACTTAGCGATTCGCCGGGGCGAGACCGAAAGCGTGCTCTCCTTCGAAATTTTTATCGAGCCAGAACCTGTGGTGGATGAGATCTGCCGTCGCTATCGTCTGACACCAAGTTCACCGCTAGCCGCTCAGCTTAGCCAATCCATCGAGGATAGCTACCGTCGGATGCTAGCCCCTTCCCTAGAAACCGATCTGAGGGTGGAGCTGAAGATGCGTTCCGACGAAGAAGCCGTGAAGATCTTTTCCGAAAATATGCGAAGCCTGCTTCTTGCGGCGCCGCTAGGTGGAAGGGCCGTCATTGCAATCGACCCTGGATTCCGTACCGGATGCAAATGTGTGGCACTTGATGCCACGGGGAAGTATTTGGATACGATGACGATTTATCCGACATTGGGCGGGCGCGATCGCGACAAGGCAGAGGGGATATTGCTCGCCTGGGTTAAAAAGTACAATCCGTCCGCTATCGCCGTTGGCAACGGGACAGCTGGCCGTGAGACGGAGCAATTTGCACGGGGAGTCGTCAAAGGACTCGATGTAATGGTTGTGCCAGTAAATGAATCAGGCGCCTCGATCTATAGCGCCTCGGATGTGGCGCGCGAGGAGTTCCCCGATTTGGATCTAACCATTCGCGGCGCGATCAGTATCGGACGTCGACTTCAGGATCCTCTGGCCGAATTGGTGAAGATTGATCCGAAGTCGATAGGGGTGGGCCAGTACCAGCATGATGTCTACCAGCCACTCTTACAGGCAAAGCTTACTGAGGTGGTGGAAGATTGCGTGAACGCTGTTGGGGTAGAACTCAATACTGCGAGTGCGCCGTTGCTCTCGTACGTCTCTGGTATCGGACCCACAGTAGCCAAAAAAATCGTCGATCACCGTAACAGCAAGGGACGCTTTTCAGGCCGAACAGATCTGTCGAAGGTGGCAGGTTTGGGTCCGAAGACCTTTGAGCAAGCCGCCGGGTTCCTTCGTATCCGCGGCGGGGACAATCCGCTAGATGCATCCGCAGTCCATCCAGAGCGTTACTCCCTTGTGGAGCAGATGGCTTCGGACCTCCACACCACAACGAGCGAGCTCGTTGGCAATAAGAGTGCGGTCAGTCAACTCGACAAAGCCTCCTACACAGATGTAGGTGCACACACTTTATCAGACATTCTAGATGAGTTGGTCAAGCCCGGACGAGATCCACGTAAAACCTTTGAGCCTCCAGCATTTCGCGACGACGTAAACAGCGTGAAGGATCTTCACGAGGGAATGGCTCTAGAGGGTGTGGTGACCAACGTGACAGCTTTCGGAGCCTTTGTTGACATCGGTGTTCACCAGGATGGCCTTGTGCATATTAAGGAGCTGGCAGATCACTACGTGAAGGACCCCGCAGATGTGGTCAGGCCCGGCGATAAGATCAAAGTGAAGGTTCTCGCGGTCGACACCGACCGCAATCGAATTTCTCTCTCGGCCAGAAAGGGCGGAGGCGGAGGCGGAAATTCCGCCCCCAAGAAAAGTAAGGCTTCATTCTCTGCGAATCCATTTGGCTCGCTGTAAGGGACCTAACCTTCCGTCTGTAAGGCGATTTTTCTAAGTTTTAGGGTGGGTCAATTTCAATTGTGCATTTCTACATTAATTCGATGCATCATTTCAGCCTGGGCTAGATAAATCTTGTGTTGCCCAAGAGAGTCTAGAGCCTCCGGACACACCACGTTACAGGGTAGGCACAAACTATCATAGGCTAAGCTACAAATCATCATTGCAACTGAGCTGGCGGAATAATAGCTGGCCTCAAAACAGAGGGCCGCAGGTTCACAGCGGTCCCTGGAGCAACCGCACGTGCCCGCCGTTAGCGCGGCACAGCTCACGGCAGTTATTAATTCGCAGCTGCAAACAGCAGTTCCCACTACAATGCTGCTCGCGGCAATCGGAGTGCAAATAACCCGGTTGGTCAACCGCTGGATCCGTGTCACGCACCCCCAGCCAAAGGCAAGGCCGTAATTTCCTTCTCGGCAGCTGTCGCGCTCCTTCTCCCAAGCCCGAGCCTGTCCAACAGACCCAATCTGATTATAAAGCTTAGCTACATCCTCACCGCAGCCCAAAATTTTGAGGGACTCGGTCTGGACTCGGAGCATCTTGTCCGAGGTATTCCCCTGCCATCCCAAACAGAATAGCGAATCTTCGACCATTTCCTGCTGCGCAGGGCCCTCCTCTTGTCTGGCTGATTCCCATTGGGGCTGCTCGTGAAACGTCGCCGCGCCTGGTTCTAAATTGAGTGGACCTGACATAGAATCGCTCTTGGATGGTAAATTAGTAAGCGAGCAATCTACCGCATATCTGCTATTCTGCCAAGCGATCATGTTAGCTCTCTTGAAGAGACTTTCGCGCCAATGATTTCTGTGAAATGTACAGATCTTCATGGCAGCCGACAAATGCCTATCTGGCGGTGGGATAGGCACCGTGAAGTGAGTCCCGATGACTCTTGCCTCTGACGGACGGAAGCCGGCGTTAGACCTATGTGTTTACCAAATCAGCTCCTTGATCAATTCCGTGTGCCTTCTCCCACTTATGCGGGTAGTCTCCCGAAGCAGGGGTTCATTTTGGTGCATCGGCATGGCGAGCGTTGATAGGATTTGATAGAGGTCGGCCAGTTTTTTCTCATCCACCTGAAGTGTGGGGTCCACGTTCTGTCCGGCGATATGGGAATCTAGCCAGCGGTGCTCGGCATCAGACAGCGCTGCAATGAGGTCACATAGCCCCCCATACTCCTCATCGGAAGTTACTTGGTTTTCTCCAAAAAAAGCCCTATTGCGCTCCCTTGCGGCCTCCTTGATGGCATAACAGAAGATCCCGTGAAAGTTCCAACCCCCTTGGTGGGGCATCTCACTTGGGTCGATGAGCCCTTTACTGAGGAGCCGCAGGGCATATTGTTTCACTTGGGCCTCCTGCGTCGCTGATGCCGGACGTGCCGCCCTCGCGGCAACTAAGGCACAGAGCAGGAGCCAGCAGTAGTCGGCCCATCTCTGGTATTGGGCTGCCGCTGGTTTGATTTCCTGGTTAAGGATTTGATCGCGCTGCGATATGATTCGGTTAAAATCGCGCGCGAACTCGGAGTGATGCCTCCAACTCGCGATGCGAGGAAAATGTGTTTTCACCAACTCTAAGAACTCTTCCGGCGTTGCCCTAGTGAGCTCTTCGTAGAAAGGCGGCGAAAGAAAGCGTTCCAGATTGGTTTTGGGTGTCTGAGGCGCAGCAGCAGCGATTTCGGCAAACATTGGGCGATGGGTTCGTATGACCTTACGTAGTGATTGGGCGATCACGGATCTTTGCTGTGAACAAGCGGCGTAATCCTGATCGTGCAACCTCAACACTAGGGAGGTGCCTTGGTAGGCTTGCTGGTCAGACCAGTCCTCACGGTATCTTTGAACGGACCTCTCCCAATCGATGCGCGTCCTCTTACTGTCCCATCTTTTGGCTAAGGGTACCCCGTGATCGCTATTATGATCCCTTACCAGTTCTTGCAAGGCGGAAACCCTTGCTGTGGTGACTCTTCCATCGAATGCGTATTCGGATATTGCCTGCAGGTGTTTTCGCATGGAATTCTCGATCTTTGTCACCTTTGATGCCGCATACCCCGCCAGTATCCTCTCTTTTTCTATCCATGCGAGACACTCCTTCGAATGCATCACGTCGCGCTCTTTATCATAGAGCGCTTGGATCTTGTCTCCAAGATTTGTGCCCGTAATATTCGGTAAAACGTGATCCGCCCAGAATTTCACCCGCCTTTTGCATAGGTCCTGTTTGGCGATGTATAGAGGACTGCCATCTTCCACATTCTGAAAGGTGCAAGCCGTCGGATCCCATGCGTCGCCGTCCAGATAGAAGGCGTTGTCCGGTGCAATCTCGGGATCCGGGAGGAGCAGGGAGTACCGCTCCTTTAGGGCGCGAAATTGATCATCTAGCTCTACAAATTTTCTGCTCGCTAGCCATGCGTCGTTGTCACCCAGCTTGGGAGGCGCGAGCTGATGGAAGAGGGCCTGGGCGAGAGCCCCTACTAAGCAGCCAGCGATGACGTGATCTATCAGCCTGGGAGCCGGAGACAGATTGCTTGGGTGATTTGGAAGGCTCTGACGTGCTAATTCGTAGCTGAGTCGTGGAGTGCCGACCATGAAAAATGGTAGGGCTAGTTCTATATAAACGTGGGGCGAATCAGAGGTCTCGCGAATAGGTGCCAGGCTCGCGGATATGGCGGCAAAGAGTCCTGCATGGAGCACAGCACGAGTGACTGCCTTAGCCACTTCTGCTACTTGATTTCCCACACGCCAACTGCGACCCAGCCAGTGGGACCCGGTTTGAGATACCCACTCACAGGGTCTTCTCGTTCTTGTACCTTCCACTCGAGGACCCATCTCAAGCCTCCAAAGTGTAATGAAATGACAGCGCCAATAGCGCCACGGCGGTGGCTATGATCGCGGGGAGCGCCACCTCGCGCTGGCCACACCTTCTTCTGCCCTTTGGTGCGGGGGTTGTCCCTTCAAGCCGCGCCGCCGGGGGTTCCTGGTATTGAGAGAACAGGAGCTCCAACCACTTTTCCGGACTCATTCTATGCTTGGCATGGATCAACGCGGGAATGGGGATGTCTGTAATTCCCGATGGGATCCCCTCGTAGAAGCCGATGTCGGTAAGCAATCCTTTTTTCGGTACGAAATATTGGGCTCTGTCCTTGAAAATTCTTTCCAAACGGATTCCATTCCCCGTTCCCGTACTAAAGTTCCAAGCGCGATCACAAGCTGCGCATTTTACGTTATCGCATCCGTTTCGCTTCACCGTTGGGATGCCGCAATGGAGGGCCTCCCGTGTGACCGAGTAGTCCTGAGCGCTGTTCCTAACCAGACCGGCGACGAGGACTCTAGCGAGCGTGCGATCTTCACGCGAAAGCGTTTTCTTCTGGGTGGGTGCCTTGCAAACGACACAGTTCAAGAGAGCGTTCCGTGGTTTTTTGTGCGCGTCAGCACCGCCGTAGCATTTCGCATCCTGGCAGGCGTGCCAGCTCTCCCGGCTTAGCAGCCTTTGGGCTCCAATTTTTGCTAGGAGCTTGTCCGCGCGCTTCCGACTAATTCCCACACGCGACAGATCTCTGGCAAAGAGTGGTTCGCCGCACTTGTAGGGGCAGGTGTAGCTTGTTTGTGCTTTGATGGCTTGCTTCATGCAAGCCTTACAAATCGAGTCCTTGCAGCTGCAAAATTTCGCGTTGCCTCGTCCCTTATAGGGTACGTCTTCTGTGAAACAGGTGTTACACGTAAAGGGGGCTTCATCCGTGGTGCGGGTGGGCTGGTGCTGTTTCTCGTAGTCAGTACGCAAGTACCTGTCCACGCCTCTCCAGTAGTGGGTCGGAGTGACTCTTAACGAGGCGGGAGGCGTGGTCAAACCAGGACCCGAAGAAAGGACGGTTGCGGTTCGGCTCTTTCCCTCCCAACCGCTTTCGTCAATTTGCGGCTGCAAGGCCTGGAAACGGTTTCTTGTCACCACCGCGAAGGGTGCAGCGCTGTGGACGTCACCATGGCGTAGCGGCGTGGGCCTCCATTCCTGTGATATAGGACCTGTCATAACCATCTCCTGGGCCAAGTGAACCGCCAATTGTCCATGTTCTCGAAATAGAATTGAAGAAAAAAAATGCGAGCCTGTCACCTGCGGCAGCCTCTGTTGCTGTCAAACTGAGTTCACATCGACGCATAGCTTGAAAATAAAGGTGGATGCTGGCGATAAGAGGCTCTTTGCTTGGAGGAGCCATGACAACACCTGGTCATCGATTTCGAAAGCTTGTGGCGACGGCACGGCCGCTACAGGTGGTCGGCACGATCAACGCGTACAGCGCCATTTTGGCGCGCGATATGGGACACGAAGCGATCTACCTTTCAGGGGCGGGTGTGGCGAATGCGTCGCATGGTCTGCCGGATCTTGGGGTAACGACGCTCACCGATGTGGTAGACGACGCGAGGCGCATCTTGCAGGCGGTCGATTTGCCGATGCTTGTGGATATCGACACGGGATGGGGCGGTCGCCATATGGTGCGGCGAACGATTCATGAGTTGGAGTCCGTTGGGGTGGCAGCTGTCCACATAGAAGATCAGGTGGGCGCGAAGCGCTGTGGGCATCGTCCGGACAAGGAACTTGTCCCTACGGAAGAGATGGTGGCTCGGATTGAGGCGGCATGCGAGGCGAGAACGGACCCGCAATTTGTCATTATGGCACGGACCGATGCGACGGCTGTCGAGGGGATTGAGTCGGCTCTGGAACGAGCAAAAGCGTATCGTGATGCTGGTGCGGATATGCTATTTCCTGAGGCGCTCGAGCAGATGCAGCAGTACCGCCGTTTCAAGGAGGAGTTGAAGATGCCCATACTCGCTAACCTCACCGAATTTGGTAAGACGCCTCTTTACTCTGTTGAGGACCTCAATGAAATGGGAATCGATATCGGATTATACCCCTTGAGTGCCTTCAGGGCGATGTCCAAGGCCGCTCTGGAGGTGTATCGCGACATCAAGCTGCGCGGAACGCAGAAGGGTGTGGTGGATCTGATGCAAACACGAGAAGAACTTTACGAACATTTAGGTTATCACGAATTGGAGAAGACACATGGTTGAGGTCAAAACGGCAGGACTTGCAGGCGTGACGGCAGGTGACTCGGCAATATGCACGTGCGGGTTGGAGGGCAAGGGGCTCTGCTATCGGGGGTATTCCATCGAGGATTTGGCGGAGCACTCGACTTTTGAGGAGGTTGCCTGGATCCTTCTCCGCGGTGAGCGTCCGTCACCTAACGAGCTGGCTCGCTACAGAGAGCGGCTCTGTGGATTGCGCGAACTCCCAGAGAAACTCAAAAATGTGCTGAAGGAGGTTCCTGGCTCGACCAATATGATGGATGTACTACGCACCGGCGTATCTCTTCTTGGCAATCTGGAGCCGGAATCGCCTGAGACGCCGCCCTTTCACGTGGCCGATCGTCTCATCGCGGTCATGCCGTCGATATTGGTCTGGTGGCGCCACTACCATGAAAAGGGTGAAGATCTGAATCTGGATAGTGGGGAGGAAACGGTAGCGGGACACTTTCTCTACGGACTCAATGGCGAAAAGCCTAGTGACCAGATTCGTCGCGCACTCGATGTCTCTCTGATTCTCTATGCGGAGCATGAGTTCAATGCCTCTACATTCACCGTACGAACGATTGCGAGTACCTTGTCAGATTTTCACTCAGCGATTTGTGGCGGTATAGGCGCACTGCGCGGTCCGTTACACGGAGGAGCCAATGAGGAGGCACTTGACCTCATACAGCGATTTTCCTCTCCAGAAGAAGCAGAGAAGGGGGTCCGGCGTATGCTGCAAGAAAAGGCGCTCATCATGGGGTTCGGTCACCGAGTCTACGCCAACGGCGATCCGCGGTCCCCAATTATTAAATCGTGGGCTCAGAAACTTGGCCCGACGAATCCAATGCTACCAGTAGCGGAGAGTATTGAAAAGGTGATGTGGGATGAGAAGAAGCTCTTTCCTAATCTCGATTTCTACAGCGCATGCGCCTACCACCTCATGGGAATCCCACAGAAGATGTTCACTCCGCTATTCGTTTTTTCCAGAATTACCGGATGGTCAGCGCATCTCTATGAGCAGAGGAAGAATAACAAGCTAATTCGTCCCCTAAGTAACTATACCGGACCTGAACCGCGGGAGTGGAAGCATGGCGGATGAGGCGCTAGAGAGCATGGCGGAGTACGCCACGGGGTTCAACGGATTCAGCGGCGAGGCACTGGACACAGCACGCCTCTGCCTAGCGGATAGCCTGGGGTGTGCCATTCTTGCCCTAAAATACCCCGCATGTACCAAAATGCTAGGGCCGGTGGTTCCAGGAACCACGGTGCCAAATGGAACCCCCGTTCCAGGAACGGATCACGTTCTGGATCCGATCCGCGCAGCGTTCAATATAGGGACAATGATCCGTTGGCTCGACTACAACGACACCTGGCTGGCAGCTGAATGGGGTCACCCATCGGACAGCTTCGGTGCGCTCTGGGCCTTAAGCGATCATCTTTGTCGCAACGGACAGAAGGTGACCGTCCGTCAGCTTTTGGAAGCGGCAATCATAGCTTACGAGGTGCAAGGTGGCATCGCACTGGAGAATAGTTTTAATCGCATCGGATTTGATCACGTGATCCTCGTCAAGGTGGCGAGCGCGGCCGCATGTGGACGCCTTTTCGGCTTTAGCAGGCAGCAGAGCATCGATCTATTGGCAAACGCGTGGATTGATACGGGTCCGTTGCGTACCTACCGACACGCCCCCAATACGGGGTCACGTAAGTCCTGGGCGGCGGGCGATCAGACGCGTCGCGGACTCGAACTCGCCTGGCTAGTTCGCCAGGGAGAGATGGGGTACCCAACGGCACTCACTGCGAAAGAGTGGGGGTTTTACGATGTGCTCCGCAAGGGAGAACCGTTTGCATTTCAACGTCCATTCGGCAATTACGTGATGGAAAACATCCTCTTTAAGATCAGCTTTCCTGCAGAGTTCCATGCGCAAACAGCTGTGGAGGCCGCAATACGTCTTCATTCCAAGATTGGCGATCGGCAGATCGAACGGGTGGAAATCACTACGCATGAATCAGCTATCCGTATCATTGATAAGAAAGGTGCGCTCAATAATCCAGCCGATCGCGATCACTGTCTCCAATACATGACGGCCATAGGGCTGCTCTTTGGGGAGCTTACAGCTGATCACTATGAGGAAGCGACGGCGCGTGATCCGCGCGTGGATGCGCTCCGTGCAAAAATGGTGGTCGCAGAGGATAAGCGCTATACAGCGGATTATCTCGACCCAGAAAAGCGCTCCATAGCGAATGCGGTGCAGCTCTTTTATTCTGATGGAACGTCAAGCGAGAAGATAGAGGTCCAGTACCCCGTTGGACATCGCCTTCGTCGCCAGGAAGGCGTGCCTCTGCTGTTCGAAAAGTTCACTCACAATATGTCGACGCACTTTTCCGAGGAGAAGGTGGTCAGCTGGCTGGCCCTCTTCCAGGACCCGGACCGCCTGCTAGAGATGCCCGTTGGTGCTCTTAGCGATCTCTTTCGTGGTGCCGGTACCGCTGCCGAAGCAAAGGCAACTTGCCGATGAGCGGACAGTCTATTGTCGCGATAGAGATCAATGAGCATGGCGGATTTGACCAGCTATATGGTCATTTGAAGACGGTTCGGACGGAACATAAGGGCGTGCCTCATGAGGAGACCTACTTCTCGGTGAACAAGCGCATCGAGGATGTTGTGCAAAGGCAGCCTTCGCTTAAAGGATCGTGTCCATCTCTGCAGAAGCATAGGGCAGGGTATTTTGAAGCGATGAAAGCGTTTCCAGGGCGCATTATCGGACTAAAAACTCCGTATTTACGGTCGCTATTAAATGGATCGGATCAGATGAGGCCGGGTTCAATTGCGGTTAGCTGTGGGGGTAAAAGCGACCTTATTCGCGAGCAAGTGGAGGCTGATTTTCTTCGGGTCAATCAGATTACTTTCAATGAGCGCCCCATCTACAAGCAATCGCTTGTACGTAAAGAGAAGTTGCAAGATGATCGTGAGTGCCTGAAGCACCATTATATTGAACTGGTAAAAGCATTCGATGGAGATTTGAAGCTCACGCGTCACGTGAGTAAGCTGTTTACGCAGACAGCCAATGCGAGCCTAGCCGTCTGGTTGTTCAAACGAGTCACCAACGAGGAGTTGGGTTTTTGCCTCCTATCAGGCGGCAACAAACAAGTGGCCATCGTTACCTCCGAGGAGATGATTACGGTCCATCAAGAGTTTAATTTTCGAGTGATGGAAATTGCGACGGAAACAGTAACTCACCATACCACCCTTTGTCTGACGATCAATGTCCCCAAAGAAAGCCTGAAAAAGGGGCAGCTTGGAGTTGGATATGGCTGTGCGATGATTACTCCTTTTACTGCTGTTTAGCAGATTTCTAACGGTTTTGGCAGTGAGTCGCCTCCTATTGCCTCAATTCTTGGCAAGAATGAGGCAATTGAGGCAATTGTATAATAATAGACTGCCTCATCGTTGACTGGGACTGGTTTTGTAAAGGTTATTCTGCCGGCCCCGGCAGCATAGGAATGCAAGTTTTGACGAAGGATTTATCCGAAATGGGTGCATTTTGTGCACCCTTTTACGCATAAGT
>JBFIDQ010000016.1:0-18700 GCA_041603795.1 Chlamydiales bacterium | reverse complement strand
TGGAATCGCCACGCAGACAGTGGTGGAGCGCCATCTGATGAAAACAGAGGGAAAGAGGCGCAAGGACTACCCAAGGGAGGAGTTTCTTGGGCACGTATGGGAGTGGAAGGAGGCGAACGAAGGTCGCATCGTTGGTCAGCTGAAAAAACTGGGATGCTCGTGTGACTGGTCACGTCAGCGCTTTACAATGGACGAGGGCAACAACCAAGCCGTACGTACCGTCTTCAAAAAGCTCTATGATGAGGGACTGATTTACAGAGGTGACTACCTCGTCAATTGGGATCCGGTGACGCAAACGGCGCTGGCGGATGACGAAGTTGAATACGAAGAGCGCGAAGGCCACCTCTGGCACTTCCGCTACCCGCTGTCCGATGGTTCGGGTCACATTGAAATCGCTACCACCCGACCAGAAACAATGCTCGGCGACACGGCAGTAGCCGTATCGCAGCGCGACGCGCGCTACACGGACTACCAAGGCAAAACGCTCACCTTGCCGATTATGAATCGGGAAATCCCCATCATCGTCGATCACCACGTCGACCCGGAATTCGGAACGGGTGCGGTCAAAGTAACGCCTGCGCACGATCCAAATGACTACGAGATGGGACATCGTCACGATCTCCCTCTGATCAATATCATGACACCGGACGGCTGCATCAACGAGAACGGTGGTGAATTTGAAGGTTTGACCATGCAAGAGGCCCGAGTGGCCGTTGTGGAGAAGATGAACGCTCTTGGCTTCCTCGTGAAGGTGGAGCCGCATCAGAACCGAGTAGGGGTTTCGTACCGCTCGAAGGCGACCATAGAGCCGTACATGTCGAAGCAGTGGTTCGTAAAGATGACGGCTTTTGCGGATAAGATGAAAGCGGCAGTTACGGAGAAACGGACCCAAATCATTCCAGACAGCTGGGAGAAGACCTACTTCCATTGGATCGATAACCTGCGCGACTGGTGCATCAGTCGACAGCTCTGGTGGGGTCATCGTATTCCTATCTGGTACCACAAGGATGATCCGGACAAAATCTACTGCTCAGATAGCCTAGAAGGTCCCAGTGATCCAGAAAATTGGGTACAGGACGAAGACGTGCTCGACACATGGTTCTCATCAGCTCTATGGCCGTTTGCCGCTTTGGGCTGGCCGGAAAAAACGGCGGAATTGGAGCGATTTTATCCGAATGCGGTTTTGGTAACGGGACACGATATCCTCTTTTTTTGGGTGGCACGGATGGTGATGATGGGAGAAAAGGTGATGGGTGAGGTGCCCTTCCCCGAAACCTTCCTGCACGGACTCGTCTATGGAAAATCCTATTGGCGTGACAATCCGGAGGGCGGCATTACGTACGTCACTCCAAAGGAACAGGTCGCCTACGATCTAGGCGAGACACCCCCGAAAGAGGTCCATTCCAAATGGGAGAAGATGTCAAAGTCGAAAGGCAATGTCATCGACCCAACGGAGGTCATCGACGAGTATGGAACGGACGCCATCCGCATGGCGTTGGCGTCGAGTGCGACGCACGCACGGCAAATCGATCTCGATCGACGTCGATTCGAAGATTTTAAGAATTTTACGAACAAGGTGTGGAATGGAGCACGCTTTGTCTTCATGAATCTCGATCTAACAGCGGAGCAGCTGGTGGAAGGAGTGGAGATCAAGGCACTAGAGGATCGTTGGATCATCTCACAGCTCAATCGAGTCATTCGTGATGTGAACAACTCACTAGAGAATTACGCCTTCGATCAGGCCGCACAGCGCTCATACGACTTCTTCTGGAAGGAATTCTGCGCCTACTATGTGGAGATCTCAAAGCCAGTATTATTTGGAAAGCAAGGCACCTCAGAGGATCGTCTTACGAAACAAAAAGTGCTCACCATTGTCCTCTGCAACGCGATTCGATTGATGCATCCGATGGCGCCGTTCATCACGGAAGAGCTCTTTCAGCGTCTAAAGGAGAAGTTTGTGGTGACGCCCACAGCGAGCGATCCATATACAACAGAAACGGTTGCTGCGCTTGCTGCCGACGCGTGTATTGTAGCACCTTATCCACAGGTGATTCAGGTCGGCGATATCGACGAATCGGTAGAGGCGGAGTTCAAACTGGTGAACGAAGTGACCTATTCGGTCCGTAATATTCGCGGGGAGATGAAGGTACCGCCAGGGACCAATGTGGACCTGTTTATCGTAGGGGACGAAGCGAATCTCGCTCTTATTCGCGATAACAAACACATCATCACCTCTCTTGTCCGTGTCGGTAGCCTCGAGCTCCTCACGACCTCCCCCGACCTACCATTTGCCTCCACAGGGGTTGTGGGTTCCCTAAAGATCGTGATCCCATTGCCCGATGAGTTGCGCGGAAAGGAAAAGCAACGTCTGGAAAAGGAGCACGAGCGCCTAGAGAAAAATCGCGACCGCACGAAAGGGCAGCTCGCGAATGAAGCATTCGTAGCAAGGGCTCCGGAGGAGCTCGTAAACAAACAACGAGATCTCCTGGAAAAAACGGAACAAGAGCTTGCTGCGGTAACCGCGAAACTCGATAGCCTTGGAGTGCAGAAATGAATCCGTTTCATGTCGCTTTCCCAGTGAAGGACCTACCAACAACCCGGCGCTTCTTTTGTGAAGTGCTGGGCTGCTCTACCGGTCGCGAAAGCGATCAATGGATCGATTTCAATCTCTACGGGCATCAAGTGGTGGCGCATTTGAGTCCGGACGAGTGCGACCTCTCAGCCATGAATGGGGTTGACGGCAAGGCCGTGCCGGTACGCCACTTCGGAGTCATTCTTGAATGGGACCAATGGCATGCACTTGCCGATCGTCTCAAAAATGAAAAGATCAAATTTCTCATCGAGCCCTACATCCGCTTTGCAGGCGAGCCCGGCGAGCAGGCAACGATGTTTTTCTACGACCCAAGCGGCAACGCCCTGGAGTTCAAAGCATTTAAGGAGCCAAGTCAGCTTTTCGCCAAATGAGGTGCGGTCTCTCGAAGGGGGTGGGCAATTTTGGTTAAAAAGAAGGTTGTACTTTTTCGATATTGTAGATTTTGATACGTTTGGCTCCTAACCAGGAGTTATAAATGGATTTTTCATTTCCATCGGTTTCTAAAAATTTTATTTTGCCATTAGGCATCAACGCCACCGCCGGCTCGCTTGTCGGGATCATGCTTTATGGAGGCAAGTACGCTAAAATCGCTACGGTATCCGGCGCGATCTCTGGTCTATTGCAGGCGAAAGCTAACGGCTCGCGTCCCGAGAAATTCAAAAAGCTAGATGATATGTTTAGTAATAAGTTCGCGCGCGTTGCGGCTCGTTCATTTTATTTACTTTTCATCTACGCGGTTCATGTTCCTGTGCTAATGGGAACATCGAAATTTATTTTTAAGACGGACCTTAGTATTGGAAAAGCGCTAGTCCTCACCACTCTTGGGGGTGGGGTAGCTATGATCGAGTATCTTGCAGCTCAGTCCATTGTTGACGCGGTCAAGAGTGGCGAAGACGTATCATTTTTCTAGCCGGTCGGTACTGTGTTAGGTGAGCGTTTTTTGCCAGCGAGCTAGGCTTGCTAGGGCTTCTAGCGGGGTGAGCTGATTGAGGTCGAGTGCGCGAAGCTCCTTTAGAATGGGAGCTGTGGGCTCGGCCTTCTTCTTTGGTTCAAAAAGAAGGAGCTGCACCTCATTTTTAGAGCCACGTACTTTAGTGCCGACAAGTCTTCTATCTTGAGATGGACGGTCTCCTTGGAGACCGGTCAAAATTTCCTGGGAGCGCTGGATCACCACCTGTGGGAGGCCTGCGAGGCGCGCAACATGGATTCCATAGCTTTTGTCGGTGTCGCCCTTAACAATCTTTCGCAAAAAGATCACTTCGTCTTCACACTCCTGTACCGCTACGTTATAGTTCTTAGCACCGTTGTGGAGCCCTTCCAACTGGGTCAGCTCAAAGTAGTGCGTGGCAAATAGGGTCTTTGCCTTGACGCCTTCGTAGGTGAGGAGGTATTCAGCTACGGCCCAGGCAATGGAGACTCCATCATAGGTGCTCGTGCCGCGACCAATTTCGTCGAGTATCACGAGGGAGCGATTGGTCGCGTTGTTGAGAATATTAGCGGTCTCGGTCATTTCCACCATGAAGGTCGATTGCCCACGGGAGAGATCATCACTCGCCCCGATTCGGGTAAAGACTTTGTCGATGAGGCCCATGCGGGCGCTCTGAACGGGAAGGAAGGAGCCGATTTGTGCCATGATGCTCAGTAGGGCGACTTGTCGGATGTAGGTGGATTTTCCGGCCATATTGGGACCGGTAATCAGCATCAGTTGATTGTCCTGACCGTCAAGGTGCGTGTCGTTTGGCACAAAAGCTTCGCCCAAAAGTGATGCTTCGATGACAGGATGGCGTCCACCCACGATGTGCAGCTCGTCTCCTTCGTGGACATCCGGACGCTTGTAGCCGTTCTCGTGAGCGAGTAGAGCGAGTGAGAGAAGGCAATCGATTTGTGCGAGGGCTTTTGCCGTTGAAAGCACTGTCGTGGCGTGTTTCGCCGTCTCCTCGCGAAGCTCGGCAAAGAGCTCAGCTTCGAGCGTGGCTATGCGGTCCTCTGCGGTAAGAACCTTTTGCTCGAATTCTTTGAGCTCTGGCGAGATGAAGCGTTCCGCATTGGTGAGGGTCTGACGGCGTGTGTAGGTATCAGGCATGCGGTCAGATTGCCCCCTGCTGACTTCAATGTAGTACCCGAAAACGCGGGTGTAGCCGACCTTTACTGTCTTGATGCCGGTTTCTTCTCGAATTTTTGTCTGGTAGTCAGCCAGCCACTCTTTACTTCCACGTCGCAGTGCTGCTAGTTCATCGAGCTCTGCGTGGTGCCCCTCGCGAAAGATCCCTCCGTCACTTACCCGTAGAGGTGGTTCGTCCGTGAGAGCCCGGCCGAGTAGCGTGCTGAGTTCGGTAGGGTCCAGGATGGCCTCACGCTGTTCTACTAGGAGTTTACTCGTGAGACAGCTCATGTGCTCTTTGAGCGGAGCGATTTGGGTCAGTGACCCGTGCAATGTGCTCAGATCTCGTGGCCCGGCGTGCTTGGTGGTGACCTTCATCATGAGGCGTTCGAGGTCACGAATATGTGTTAGATGGGAGGAGATGTCGTCGAGACGTGATCGGTCGCTAAGCAGCTCTTCGATTCCATCTTGTCGAGCAGAGATTGTCTGTAACTCGAGAAGCGGGGTCTTGATCCATTGACATAGTAGACGTCCGCCCATCGGAGTTTGGGTACGGTCCATTAGCTCTAGTAGAGTGTTCCGCCTTGAACCATCCTGCAGTGAGGTCGTGAGCTCCAAGTTGCGTTGAGTGACCCTGTCAAGGGTCATGTGTCCACTTGTCTGGTAGGTGCGTAGGTCGCGGATATGCTCGATGGGGAGGCAGAGCTGCTCCTGGAGGTAGGCGAGGAGAGCACCCGCTGCGTTAATGGCTGCAACCATACCCTTGAGGCCATAACCATCCAGACTGTGCACGCGGAAGTGATCGATCAAAAACGGCTGCGTCGTGGAGTGTTCAAAACGCCACTCGTCAATTGACGAGATCGAACAACCGCTTCTTTTCATCTCATCGATTAGCTCTGGATTTTTCGCCTGGTGTTTGTCCGATACCACAAGCTCGCTTGGACGCAGGCGCGAGAGCTCGTCAAGGACTCCATCCTCTAGTTCCATGACACGGAAGTCGCCCGTGGTGATATCTATGGTGGCAATTGCGGTTACGTTACCTACCTGGTGGATTGCGCAGCAGAAGTTGTTTGCTTTATCCTGTAGAAGGGCGCTGCTGACCACGGTGCCGGGCGTCACCACGCGCGTCACTTCGCGTCTGACTAGGCCCTTTGTCTTTTTAGGATCTTCCATTTGTTCCGCGAGCGCAACCCTGTACCCCTTCGCCACGAGCTTATCGATGTAGCCTTCTGCCGCGTGAAAAGGGACCCCTGCCATGGGAATGCCCTGGCGTTTGGTGAGGGTGAGTTGCAACTCACTTGCAAGCGTTGAGGCATCGTCATAGAAGGCTTCGTAAAAATCACCCATGCGAAACAGAAGAACCGCATCCTTGGCCATTCTCTTGCACTGATGCCACTGTTGCATCATCGGGGTTAGGGTCTGTACATCAATAGGTGCGGTCATGAAATCTCCACAATTTGCCCAATAAGATTAACCCTCTTTGGGGTTTTTCGCTAGCAGTGAAGGTTGGCCGCAGGGCAGGTGTATGTTAACGATTTTTTAAACGCAAAGGCGCGGAGTGCGCAAAGGAACGCAAAGGAGTTCTCTTTGTCCGGTTTGTTGTAGGCAAAAGGAACTTCTTTGCGTTCCTTTGCGGACTCCGCGCCTTTGCGTTTAAAAAAAAACGCGCGATAAATTTGAAAGGTACCTTTTAGGCGGCCAGCTGAGCGCCGCTGATTCCGAAGTTATGAAACACGCCGGTTTCGTCGCGCCCTTCGCGTTATAACGATTGTTACCATGCGATTGTCTTGGGTTGTCTACGTCTCTAGGGAAAATCAATTAAAGAGTTGGTGAAAAGGTGTTGCAAATTCACTTTCGGCTAATGAGAACAATTCTTTCCGGGTCAAAGGAATTTCCTGATCATTCCAGTCGGTGATTCTTACTAGCTCCAGGCTTTTTGACTGAAAAATATCGTACGCGATGGGGAGGCGAGCGTGGAGACGATAGCGAGAGCTTGAGATGACCAGTTCCGTTGGGTGACTCCGCATATTAGGATTGGCCGCAACGACGTATGCCGGGCCTTTTTTAAATATTGAGGTGCCGGCTATCCATTTACCTCCATCGTGTTCAATCTTAAGGTAGTCGATGAGGGTGGGAAATATGTCGATGAGTGACGTGCATTGTCGCTCCACCTTGCTTGCCAGTTCCTGGTGGTCGGCTTTGGGAAATTTGAGGAATAGTGGTACACGAACCTGGTCTTCGAAGGGAAAATGTCCATGGCCGTTGCGGTTGGAGTCGAAAAGAGCTTCGCCGTGATCACCGACAACAACAATAATGGAGTCGTCGTACTGGCCTCTTCTTTTTAGGGCTTCGCAAGCGCGACCAAAGTGGTGATCGACTCCCTTCTGAGCATTTCGATAGCAGTTTTTAAACGATTCTCTCAGTTTCTTTCCCTTTTTCGTGTCAAGCATCGCAGCGTACTGATGCGCAGCCTTTACCTTTGGCACGTTCTCTGAAGGATAGCTCGGTAACCATGACTCGGGAAGTTCCTTCACCCAGGAATAGGGCGTGTGAGCCGCATCTAAGAATACTAAATATAAGTTTCCTCCGGCACTATTTTTAGTTTCGGCGATGAGTCTCTCGATCGTACGAATATCTCGAGTGGCATAGCTGGCCGAGGCGACGTCAGTGAATGCACTCTGGCCGCAGCAGGAGTCGAGCAAAGCCCCATTATCACCGAAACATTGATGGCAACTTTGCGTCCAATCGTGAGTAGAACTAGCCCACTTGGGTCGAATTTTGGGGTCCTGAAAAACAAGAGTGGGATCAGAAATGGCGTGAATACGATATCCCGATTTCTTTAGAATATGCAGTGGTAGTCCGCCGAAGGAGCGGTGTTCTCTCATGGACTGCTCCCATTCAAACGCGTGGCGCGAATGGAAGAGGCTGTACCAGATGTGTCGGGTCGAAGTACAGGTAGTGGAGGGGTAGGTGAAATCAATGGCCTCCTTCCTAAAAGTGGAAAGATTGGGAGCTACGCCGTTGGTTGTTGCGTCCTCGCGGAATGTTTCCAGAATAAAGAGGTAGATATCGGGAAGGTGGTCGGCGGTGATGGAAGCAGACGCCAGATACTCCTCGACCTCCTGTAAGTCGGGAAGTGGCGCTAGGCTCTTCTCAAAGACAATAGCTTCGCCTCCGCTGCGCTGGAAGAACCAGCTAACGGGCATGGCACTCTGGTACGTTGAGTACTCAGCATTCGATAAACGAGATTGGACTCTGCTATTCTGCACCGCAATCGCTGGAAGTAAGAGGATGACGGCGCAGGTAAGTCGCAGATGTGTGCCGGTGCGTGATGGAGAAGAGGGTGCTCTGACTAGCCAAGTGACGGCCACCGGTAGTGTGTAGTACAGGCCGGCGCATGCCACGACGACAACGACTGGAAGATGTAGCGCTTCTGCAGCAAGAGAGGGACCATAAGCCTTGATCGCTCCATAAATATGGACGAAATTTGTGTCGAAAAAGGCAAGGAGGGAGAGAGAGGTGATCGTGCGTACACAGTAAGTGATTCCGACAAGCACAAGAAGGGACGCTAGGATGCGAGAGCGCTTCTCGGACACGACCTCCCACAGTCCCCAAAAAACAAGGCACTGCAAGGCGGTACTCATTGCCATAAGGCTAACGAGGCCAAGGATTGGATCCTTCGGGGCAGTCTGTGAAAAGAGCAGGCACGTGTTCAATCCGACTAAAAAAGAGAAGCTAGCCAAGGCAATTGTTCCGCCAGTACAATAGGGAGTGTTCCACCAGGCTGGCGCCCCACGAGGCCGGGTTTTCTTTACAGAGGTGTCAGGTGAAAGGTGCCCTTTTTTGAGTCCAATACTCACAAGAGTCAGCCAAAAAGCACCTTGTAGTGCTGTTGTCGCAAGCACCAGGGTTCGCATTTCTTCCCTGTATCCATATGGTGAGAGGTCAGTGCAAAGAAGCAGTGTCACCACAAGTAGTGTTAGTCCAATGGTGAAACCACGAACCATCCAACGAAAAGATTTAGAAAGATTCGCCACGACTCGCTTGTCGAGGAAATGACTAAAGACCAGAAAAAAATAACACCCAAAGGTGAGTGCCGCGACCGCCCAGACGTCCTTCTTAGCAGAAACACCCAGAAGACGCTCTGGGAGGGAAAAAATGATTTGCTCGATGTCGAGAGAGATCAAGTTTTTAAGGCGCCATCCGCAAAGAATACACAATAAAAAAAGGAGGTCCCAAATTCTACGTTGATGTCTGGGCATTCAATCATGTTCCCGTTTTAGATGATTTGTATGGAGAGACTGTACCAAATTACCGTAAAGTCTGATAGGCTGCTTCTGATTATCCAAACACTACCAAAGAACAATCTCTATGAACGTACGTCACTCTCTTGTCCACCTTTTTGTGAGCTCTTGTGTTCTTCTTGCCTCTCCCCTCAGAGGGGACCTCAAGCCAGAGAAGGAACAGCAATATTGGAGTCAGTTTTACTTAGGGCAGCAGGTGGCGCTTACCCCTAGTCCATTTGCCGAGGCGTGCCTGGGGAAGATCGACAAGGAAAACACGATGCTGGAATTGGGGTGTGGGAATGGTCGCGACTCTCTTTTTTTCGCGAGTCATGGAGTAAATGTTATTGCGTGTGATGTCGCAGCGAGCGCCAGCGATCTTGTTGGTGATCACCCTAACCTTAAATTCTTGCAGGCTGATTTCACGCGTCTTGCCGATGACTTTTCTGCGACAGATATCACCACAATCTATTCACGTTTCACTCTGCATTCAGTGGACGCCGAAGGAGCTTCGCGCACGTTACTCTGGGCCTATGATCATCTTCTCCCTGAGGGACGCCTGATGATCGAGGCGCGCTCTGAGAAGGACGATCTCTATGGCCAGGGGGAGTCGGTGGGACGTGATGCCTTTGTTACTAGCCACTACCGGCGCTTTTTGCGACTGCATGAACTTCTTGCTGAATTGGAGACGCTAGGATTTGAAATCGAGGAGTCGGCAGAAGGTCGCGATTTTGCCATCTACAAAGACGATAATCCAGTGGTCCTACGCGTTGTGGCCAGAAAGCCCGGCAACAAATCTGGTAACGTTCTCTAAACCTTATGCGAGAGAGCTTTGGCTTGTATACCCCCGCGCGGGGTTTGCGAAAAAATCACTTTCCCTTTGTTACAACGCTTGCGTAGAGGAAAAGCGCCTGTGTCAACTTCCATAGAGAGCTGCCCATCCGTTACCACATGCGGGTAGTCTCTGAGTAAAATAGCGATAATCATCATTTGCTCATAAAGAGATATTTTCGCACCTGGACACCTTCGGCTGAGGCGATTCTTTCTATTTTGAAGGCTCCCTCCAAAGGAGGCCATGGGAGAGCTCGTAACAAATGACCCGGTCGTATTCACTGATCTAAGAGAATTGCAAAATTTTTCTTCTGTGTTAAGGCTTTCTATGGAGCGATTGCACTCTAAATAATTGACTATGGTAAAGCTTTTCGAAGGAATGGTGATGGTCGAGCCATCTGGCAAGGTGGCTTTGAAACTTTTGCTATTAAAAAAAAACTGGTGAGAGAACGTTGGGTTTGCATAAACGCTGTGAAGAACAGCTTCTCCCAGTTGATGAAGTTTCCCGTTTTTATCAAAAATGCTTGGTTGGCTCAAATCGAGGGTTGGGTGTTGTTGCATAAGCTCGACAAGCTCGTTCCATTTCTCTTTTTTCTTGAGAAGTAGAGCTAAGGTCCAATCTAAGGTGTTGGTAGTTGAGTGAACCATGCCACCAAGACCAGTTGCTGAAAAATTCATTGCGATGGCGTGGCGTGTATCTTTGTCTATTTGTTTAAAATCTTCGAAGCTATTTGGAAATGGGATGCCTAATGAAAAAAAAAGGTTTCGAATGAAATTTGTTTCCTTTGTTGCCTCGTGAATTGAGTCAAAGTTGCTCTTAAGTAGTTTTTCGAAAAACAAATAGAGTCTGTTTTCATAGGCGGAGTCTCGGCTTTCTGCAATCGTGTAATGCGCCACTCGGCCAATCATTTGGAGGTCTTCGGGATTTTGTCTGAGAAGCTGATTCATAGGAGTTTGGGTCAGACCAAGCAGGTGGCTACTTGTGTTCAAAACTAACTCTGTTATCAGCTCCCTCAAAGGCTTTAGGCTTTGATTAGATTTATGGAATTGACTTTGAAAAAAACCACTGACCTTTTGCTGGAGAATCGGAAGCTTGTTTTTTGCCCCTGCATGAAACATTTTCATCAGAAATTGCCTTTGGCTTTTGTAGGCAAAAGAAGTGTGATCGATGAAAGCTGGAAATGTGCCCATGACATTATTTCCATTCGTATGCATGTAGAGAAAACTACTTGATGCTTGATTGACACTTCCAACGATTGATTCTCGAACAAGAGCTAGGCGGGTCTGATTTTCTGTCACATAAAAGATCGGGTGGGGCCCTACCCAATAGGTCACTAGGCCGTTTGTCGTCTTCTTGGCTTTTTCGGAAAATTGAGCAGCGTTTTTTTCCGTTAACGTTAAGAGGAAACCAATAGGGTTTTTTGCACGAACATGGGGGATATGTCGATAGATGCGCCCACATCCAAAGAACGATCTTGCAAGGTTCGGATTAAAAACCGCGGCAAAGGTTGCCTGTAGCAAACTTAGGACTTTCCGAATTAGGTTTGTTATTTTTTCCAGGTGTTTATCAAGGCATCTTTTTGATGGTGCACTTAGAAAAGGGGGCGCTGCGTATGATGTGATGTGCATTCCTAAGCTCCTTTGTTGCCTGGATCTCTTAAAAATCGACTGCTCTAGTCCTGCTGGGCAGAATCACGTAGGGCGAGAATTGCCTCGCGTGTTTCTTTTAGTATCGCCGCTGAGCGATCTTTTCTTCCTAGGTGGGCGAATCGTGACCACGGAATCGGCTTGCCGAAAATGATGCGGATCTTTCCCCATGGCCTTGGGAAGCGTCTGTGGCGTCCCCATGCCTCGTAGGCGCCTTCGATGAGGACAGGAACGATGGGGCATTCTGCCCGCGAAGCAATTAACGTGATCCCCGGCTCAAGTGTTTGAAGGGTGCCATCGGGCGAGCGATGGCCCTCCGGAAAAATGACCACTTTGTCCCCCTCTTTGATGAGTCCTACCACCTTGCGAATCGATTTGAGGCTGCTGTTGCCCTTTACCGGGTGGGTGTTGAGGTGTCGAATGAGCCAGCCCATTATCGGGGTTTTGAACAGAGACTCTCGTGCTAAAAAGTGGAGCGTTGTCTTTGTTGAGCACGCTACCAGTGGTGGATCAAAAAAACTAGCGTGCGATGGCGCTACGATGGCCCCACCGGGGAATCCGAGGTGTTCCTCGCCTTCCACTTTTAGTCCAAATAATATTTTGAAATAGAGGTTCCAAAAAAAACAAACGAGACAATAGAAGAGTTGCAAATCGACCCATTACCTCTCTTCAACTTGTTCCTTGTAGGCCAGAATCAGCTCCACCACACGTCGAATGTCCATTTGCGACGTGTCAATCAGGTGGGCGTCCTTTGCTCGCTTGAGAGGGGACACCTCACGGGTCATATCGCTCTCGTCTCGCTTACGGATCTTCTCAGTAAGCTCTTCCAGGGTGAGCGAGATCTCTGGAAACTTAATCTTTAGCTCGTCGTAGCGCCGTTTCGCTCGTACCTCAGGGGCGGCGGTGAGAAAAATCTTCACATCTGCCTCGGGAAACACCACCGTGCCGAGGTCGCGCCCCTCGAAGATCGCGTTCACACTAGCTCCATACGCCTTCTGGGTCTCAACAAGCTTGGTGCGCACCGTTGGGATGGCAGCAATCTGAGAGACCAGTTCTGTTACTTTGGGATCGCGGATCGCGGTCGTAACATCCTCGTCATTGGCAAAATAGCGCTTCTGCATGCCCTGTGGTCGAATTTGATAGTCAAAGCGGGTGAGGAGCTCATCAATCGCCTTTATATCCGTGGGGTCCACGGATTCCTTGATGACGAGGTAGGTGAAGGCTCGGTACATGGCGCCAGTATCGAAATAGGTGAATCCAATTTTATCGGAAAGCGTCTTCGCTACTGTGCTTTTTCCTGTTCCAGAAGGTCCGTCAATAGTGATGATCATCGCATTTGCCTATCGAATAATTAGAAAAAGGTAGAGTACGGGCGTGGTAAAGATCATGGAGTCAACCATGTCGAGTACGCCACCCAAACCCGGAATGGTGTTGCTGTCTTTGACTTTGGCGTCGCGCTTCAGCAGCGACTCCGCAAGGTCGCCTAGGGCGGCCATGAGACCCAAGAGGAGTCCGAGTCCGATAGCCTCAGCCAAATTAAGATTAAAAGGCGATTGAGGGTGGTCGCTACTCAAAAAGGCCCAAAAAATTAGGCTAACAGTGAGAGAGATTAGAAGTCCGCCCACCGCCCCTTCAATGGTCTTATTTGGACTAATCTTCGGCGCAAGGCGCCTCGTGCCCCATTGGCTTCCGACAAAATAGCCACCGCTATCAGCAGCATACGTCAGCGCCAAAAGATAGAAGAACCAAAGCCTGCCGTCACCCGGATCATTCGCTGGGAAATAAAAGATGATTCCGAGAATGAACGAGAGAGGAATCGTGATCCAAATAATGCCGAAGGTAGTGACCGCAAAGTTGAGGAGTGGGTTGTCGCCTTTGAAAAAGAAATTAACGAAGATTGTGACAAATGAGAACGTCAGGGCGAGGTAGGGAAGGAGCTGCCACTGGGGATCCTGCGTGCTGAGGTAGAAAGAGAGGATGTAAATGGTGCTGCAGAAGATCGCTGCCGTTGAGACAGGTTGCGTGTTAAGCTTCTGCGCCATCCGGTAGTACTCTTGGAGTCCAATTCCCACAATCCCAGCAACAACAACAGCAAATAATGGCTGAAGAAGCTCGTACGAGGCGAAAAGTAGCGCCATCATGAGGCCGATAAGGGCCACCAGGGACGCCATGAGCCTCTGTCGAATGTGTTCACCTTTCTTGGTCATTGTCCGAGTCTCCGCTCTCGATTTTGAAACTCTAGGACCGCATCTAGTAGATGTTTCGGAGAAAAATCAGGCCAGAGGGTGTCTGTAAGGTAGAGCTCGCTATAGGATAGTTGCCAAAGAAGGAAGTTACTGATGCGCATTTCTCCGCTCGTGCGAATGAGGAGATCTGGATCTGGCAAATGTGCCGTATCCAGGTGGCTCGCAAGAGACTCCTCACTGATTTGGCTGCTATTAAGCCCCTTCGCGGCATAATCGTCAACGAGACTCCGCACCGCACGCACCATTTCATCACGAGCTCCATAATTCAGAGCCAGCACAAGGGTGATGTCGTGGCAGTCTTTTGTAGCCTCTTTTGTTGCAGCAACTTGATTTCTAACGCTTTCGGGGAATCGGGACAGGTCACCAATGGTTTTCAAATGGACCCCATTCGCCACCATATTTTTTGTTTGGTCGCGGAGGTAGTACTCGAGCAGAGACATCAGTGCATTGACCTCTCCTTGGGGGCGCTCCCAATTTTCGGTGGAGAAGGCGTAGGTGGTGATGAATTTCACGCCCAGGTCTTTGGCAGCCTCAACCACATCGAGGAGCGTATCCGCTCCCTTAGTATGGCCAGCCTGTGTGGATTCCGCTTGCGACGTGGCCCATCGGCGATTGCCGTCAGGAATGATGGCAATATGTTGCGGCACACGACCTTGATGCACTTGCTCAAGCTCTTGCTCTGTGTAGAAGTCCGTGGCGAGAGTCATTTAGCTACGCTCTCCTTCGGAGAAAAGATTTCCTGCAGAACAAGCGTCTCTTTGCGGTCGGGTCCCACAGAAAGAATAGAAATAGGCACGCCACATAGCTCTTCAATTCTAGCAAGATAGCGTTTCGCTTGCTCAGGAAGCTGAGAAAGGTCACGAAGGTCACGGGTTACCTGCATCCAGCCGGGCATCTCTTCATAGATGGGTTCAATGCGTTCGTAATCCCCTGCAATAGAGGGCACTTCGTTAACAAGTCGACCGTCAATTTGATAGCCGGTGCAGATCTTAATGCTTTCCAATGCATCTAGAATATCGAGTTTCGTCAGGGCAAGCGAGTTGATGCCATTGAGACGCACCGCCTCTTGCGCGAGGACCGCGTCGAACCAGCCCATGCGCCGTACGCGTCCGGTGGTGGTACCGATTTCTCGCGCTTCATGCGGATCCAGAAATTTCGCTTCTGAAGGAAGGGGGCCGTTGCCTACGCGAGTGGTGTAGGCCTTAATGACTCCTAACGTGTGGTCAATTGCGCTTGGTCCCACCCCAGCGCCTGCGCAGATGCCTGCCGCTGTTGTGTTGGAGGAGGTGACAAACGGATAGGTGCCAAAGCCAATATCAAGGAAGGTGCCTTGAGCGCCTTCGAAGAGGACATTTTCGTTTTTCTTTAGGGCGAGGTCGATTTCTTGCTCGACCGGACCCACAAATGGCGCCAGGCGCTCCGCTAGGGCGTGGCATTCCTTGAGCAGATCGTCTGCATCAATTGGCGGCTGGCCGTAGAGGTTTTCTAGTTCAGCATTCTTCATCGCGACCACGCTATGAAGCACGCGCTCGAGAAGATCCTTGCGAATGAATTCGCCAACGCGGATCCCAATGCGGTTTGCTTTGTCAGAATAGGCGGGGCCTATGCCGCGTCCCGTTGTTCCAATGGCTCGCGCCCCTTTGCTCGCTTCGTAGAGGCGATCTAGGGTCTTATGATATGGAAAAATAACATGCGCACATGGCGAGATGGAAAGGCGACCTGCTAGGCGGATCTCTCTTTTCTCCAATCCGTCCATCTCATCAAGCAAGACCTGTGGATCGATAACAGTTCCACCGCCAATGTAGCACTTCGTGTTGGGGTGAAGAATTCCGGAAGGGATGAGGTGAAGTTTGTAGTCTTCGCCATCAACAATGACCGTATGGCCGGCATTGTTGCCGCCTTGCGCTCTCACGATAGCGGACGCGTTTCGGGTCAATAGGTCAATTACTTTTCCCTTGCCCTCATCACCCCATTGCATGCCGACGACAATTACACCAGGCATAATTCACCTCTAATTTCTTTCGTTGAAGTTAGTGATCATAGCGAAAGAGTGCTTTTTTTTGGACCTATTGCCTCGCGCAACACCCAAAGAGTCTTTCAAACAGGTCAAAGCAGTGGCTTCTCTCCTCTGTTTTCCGTGGCGGAGGAGCTAAGGCTCGCTGTTTCTCAAACTGCTGGACTTCCTTAATATTCTTCTTTGAGAGATCAAGGGGGCTTTCCGCGTAACAGACAGGACAGCTGTTAAGCTTTAACAAATGGACTCGTTTCTCGATGCATTTGTCATGAAAACAATGGTCGCAGGCAGCTTTTCGCAACTGCAACCCCTTTTCAAATTCATTGGTCGCAATTGGATCTAGACAGATGTAGCAGGTTTTTCCTGAATCAATAAGTGACGTAGTCATCTTTTTCTCCATTTTTGAATAGACACGATGGCTTTGCACATCATGGTCATGGAGATTTTTATGTCGAGGAATTAATCTTCCGCTTTGAGAACTTCCGTAAAGGCGCTCTGGGGGATGCTGACTTTTCCGAATTCACGCATCTTCTTTTTGCCCTTCTTCTGCTTCTCCCAAAGTTTTCGCTTGCGTGTGATGTCACCGCCGTAGCACTTTGCGGTAACGTTTTTGGAAAGTGCGCCAATGGTTTCACGCGCTACAATTTTTCCGCCGATAGCCCCCTGGATGGGCACTTTGAACATCTGACGCGGAATTACATCTTTGAGCTTCTTACAGATGGCGCGCCCCTTTGCTTCCGATTTGCTGCGGTGAACGAGAACAGAAAAGGCGTCCACTGGCTCTTCGTTTACCCGAATCTCTAGCTTGACGATGTCAGATTTTTTGTAGCAGTCAGGTTCGTAGTCGAAGGAACCGTATCCCTTCGTAATGGACTTCAACTTGTCGTTGAAGTCGATGATGATTTCTGCAAGAGGAAAGCTGTAGGTAAGGAGGAGCCTATTCTGATCGATGGTTTCCGTCTTGATGCAGTCGCCACGCTTGTCCATGCCAAGTGACATAATCGCCCCGAGGTATTCCTTTGGAGCGAGAATGTGGCACTTGACCCACGGCTCTTCCACCCATGAAATGGTGGAAGGTTCGGGGTAGTGCACGGGATTATCGACGGTATGTACTTTGCCGTTTGCAGTGGTGAAGTGGTAGACGACGGAAGGCGCCGTGGTGATGATTTCAAGATCGAACTCGCGTCGCAAACGCTCCATCACAATTTCTAGATGGAGAAGTCCGAGAAAGCCACAGCGGAAGCCAAATCCAAGAGCTAGGCTACTCTCTGCCTCGACATGTAGAGCGCTATCATTGAGCTGCAACTTGCCGAGTCCCTCGCGCAGCGCCTCGAAATCGCCAGTGTCCATGGGGTATACGGACGCAAAGACAACGGGACTGATCTCTTTGAATCCAGGCAGAGGCTCTGCTGCTGGAAATTTTGTATTGGTGACCGTATCGCCAATTTTGACATCACTACTCTTTTTGATGTTCGCAAGCATGTAGCCTACCTCACCAGGACGTAGGCAGTCGGAGGCGGTTTCATTCGGAGTGAAGGTGCCGACTTCTAAAATGTCGAAGGTCTTTCCTGTGGCCATCATCTTGATCCGGGTGCCCTTGCGTAGCTCGCCAGAAATCACGCGTACGTAGACGTAGACACCGCGGAACGTGTCATAGTGGGAGTCGAATACGAGAGCGCGTAGGACATCATCTGTCGGCACCGTAGGATGCGGCGTGTCACGAATGATGCGATCCAAAACGTCTGCAATGCCAATGCCTGTTTTTGCGGAACAACGAATCGCATTCTCTGCTTCAATACCGATAAGCTCTTCGATTTGTCGAATGGACCCTTCGATATCAGCGGCGGGGAGATCAATCTTGTTAAGCACGGGAATGATTTCCAGGTCGCGTTCTACCGCCAGGTGAACGTTCGCTAAACTTTGTGCTTGCACGCCCTGTGCGACGTCAATGACGAGAAGGGCCCCTTCACAAGCAGAAAGACTACGTGACACTTCATAGGTGAAGTCGACGTGCCCCGGAGTATCGATAAGATTGAGTTGGTAGGTCTCGCCGTCACTGGCTTTATAGTACATCGTCACCGGATGCGCCTTGATCGTGATGCCACGCTCGCGCTCCAGCTCCATATCGTCGAGAAGCTGGTCCTGCATCTCACGCTTGGTAACGGTCTGCGTGAGTTCGAGCATTCGATCGGCTAGAGTCGACTTGCCATGGTCGATGTGCGCGATGATGCTAAAATTTCGAATCTTTTTTGGCGAGTAGGTGAAGTCCATAGGGTAGAAGAATACCCTATGGAGAAGTCAAACTCAAGAGGTGATTTAGACCCTCTTGCTGGGATCCACATCGTGTTCGTTGGCGATCTCATTTAGCATGGAAAGAGTTAGGTCAAATCCACTCTTCAAATGCGCTAGATAATCTTCTTTGTAGGCATGGACAAATTTTTTCCATTGCTGGCGCTTGTCCGCATGGGGATCCATCTCCGGAGTCTTTTCGCCAATGGTCACCATAAAGGGCATCGCCTTGGGAACCTTGGACTCGGCAAATGCGTCGCATGCTGCGTCGAGATTGCCGTTTGCTTCTTTGATAAGTGATTCGAGTGTGTTCTCTTTCATGATTACTAGTCCTTCGGGTTAACCATTGTTGCGGCCCATGGGTTTTTGTACCCTTGCCCTATTGCTTGTAGGGCGTGCTGTGCAACCGCTGCTGTGGCGTCACCTACTGGTTCATGTCTGCCAAGCTGACGTCTGAGGGGTAGCGGTCCGGCTGGGGGCAACACCTCATCATTTCCAGCGGCTAAAATAGCGCTGTTAATGGCTCCACGTGTCTCCAAACCTGTGGCGATTTCTTCGTCTATGTGTTCTGTGACAGCGTCCAAATTTGTGGCCACAGTCTCTGCCCGCTCGGATTCCGCCTCACCTGCTGCGACTGGTCCAGCGCCTGTGTTTTGGAGTGCTTCAAAAGTTGACTGGGTGCCGGACGCCTCAGGG
>JBFIDQ010000015.1:0-18995 GCA_041603795.1 Chlamydiales bacterium | reverse complement strand
GAGGCGGTAAACGACGTTATCCAGGCGGCACTCAAGGATCTCCATTAGATGAGATACTGTGTTGCCTGGACGGCGAGTAGCTTCGCGGAAGTAGCGAACAAGCTGCTTCTCTCTTAGCATGCCGTAGCACGCCTTTAGCTTTTGCTTCTCTTCTAGCTGTAAACCGAAGTCAGATTTCTTTCTACGGCGTGCTCCGTGCACTCCAGGGGGGTTCGGCTTGTGTAGCAACGGGTTGCGACGACGACCGAAGATGTTTGCCCCGTAGCGACGGGCGATGCGATTCTTTTTACCTGTAAAGCGACCCATTAAGTCTCCACGTTCAATACGTTCAATAAAGCAAGAATAATACCCGTCAGGCGTATTTTTTGCAAGGGGGCGTTGAAGAGAAACGCTCAGCAACGTTATACTCTTTGCATGACACATACTATTCTAGCCTTTTATAAGTTCGTTGCTGTTGAGAATCCTGACCTAGAGGTTCGTAGGCACAAAGATTTTTTTGACGGTCGTGATGCGGGGTGTCGCATCTACCTCTCCAAGGAGGGGATAAATGGGCAGATGAGCGCTGCGCACGCGGACGCGGAGGCGTACATCGCTTGGATGAGAGAAGATTCTCGCTTTGCTGATGTCCAATTTAAGGCGGATCCGCATCACATGAATATCTTTCCTAGGGTGACCATCAAGCACCGTCAGCAGCTGGTTGCTCTCGATCAGGAGGTCGATATGAGCAAGGGTGGTCAACACCTCTCCCCTAAGGAGTGGAGGGAGATGTTGGAGTCGGATGAGGAACACGTGCTTATCGATGTGCGGAATCAGTACGAGTGGGAGGTGGGGCGCTTTAAAGGGGCTGAGCTGCCGAAACACGACACGTTCCGTGAATTTCCTGCTTACGCGAAGGCGCTACGCGATCGGGTCGATGCTAGCAAAACTCCGGTGATGATGTACTGCACGGGCGGCATCCGCTGCGAACTCTATTCGGCTCTCCTTAAGGAGGAGGGATTTGACCAGGTCTACCAACTGGATGGTGGGGTGATCAATTATGGCCACGAGGAGAAGGGCGAGCATTGGGAGGGGAAACTTTTCGTCTTCGATGATCGCTTAACAACGGAGGTCGGGGAGTCGTGTGGATCGATTTCAATCTGCCACAGCTGTGGGGAGAGTACGGAGCGGTATGTCAATTGCGCCAATATGGACTGCAATCAACTTTTTCTGGTCTGTGAGAGCTGTCTCCATAAGGAAAAAGGATGCTGTCAGGAAAAATGTCAGTCGGCTGAGCGCCTGCGTCCCTACGAGGAAGCGCTCGAGCACCCATTTAGGCGACTCAGGGCGTAGCTGCTCGCTCTTCTATCAGATCCAAGATCGTTCGCTGTGTGTCATCAAGGACCACTGTGAGTCCGGGTTTCACCCCGCCCTCGGAAAGCTCAAAAGCTCGCATGGTGTTGCAAATACGCCCGTCTAGACGGACCCCTAATCCCTGAATGCCTACCATATTGCCCCAGTCGCCAAACATCTTTAGGGTGAGCTCGCAAGCGGTGATGATGAATAAAATTTCTTTGTTGGGATTGGCGTGGACCACGTCAAAGATCTTTTCGCCGATGTAGTGGATGGTGGGAATGAATAGCGGAACAACGCGTTCCTTGGGGAGGGCATTGACCGCTTTTCCGATAAAACACTGTTGGCATACGGGATTGGTGGTGTCGGCTATGCACTTATCAGTAAACCTCCCTGAGGGACACTCAAAGGGCTTGTGGCAGTAGGAAAATCCAACGACAAGTATACTGTTTGGCTCGGATAGCTTCTTTTTAAAGGCGTCGACACTGTTGACGTTGTAGAGAAAGAAGTCGCCTGAACGCCCATAAGAGGCCGGTTTCAGTAGTGACTTAATGAACGCCTTGCCGTAGCGGATGGGGTGGCGGAGGAAGTTCTTGCGAATGGCGCCGTCGTCATGTTGGACCATGTACCTGAGGGCCTTCCAGCGAAGCCCTTTGGCCGTGTCTTCGGTCACTCCAGGCATATTGGGGAGCGTTTTAAGGGAGCGAAGGGGATGACTCTTAGCCGCTTCTTCCGCGCGACTATCCCACTTCTGCTCCCACTCGCTGTACATCTTTAGTCGGGTCATAACTTTAGTCCTTGACCCAACAATTATACGCGATGCGCTCTATTCCATGGGAGGAAGTAGATCGTCGTCGTCCCCTTCCAACTCCTGCAGCTCGCAGGCGGCCTGCTTCACAGTTTCGAGTCCCTCGGGAAATCCAATGGAGCAAAGAAGTTGGTCGATGTACCTAAGCTCCGTCATGAGCTGGTCATTTACGAACTCTAGATACGCCACTTTCTTTTCTAGGTCTACTTTTCTCATCGGATTCTCTCCCCCCGTTCTTCGAAAGGGGGAGATGCGTCTGGCGTGCCAGTTACCGGTAGGAAATCCCTTCGAAGTCGAGGAGGCGCTCCTTAACGGCTAACTCTAAGGAAAATCCTCCGAGTCGATTGTCGGCGGCTAGGATTCGGTGGCAGGGAATAAGGAGGGGAAAGGGATTCCGACCACACGCGGTGCCAACGGCACGCGCAGCCCCTGGAGTGCCCGCTTGCTGGGCGAGCTCGCCGTAGCTAAGTGATTGACCAAACGGGAGTTGATGCAGAGTAGTGAGTGCCTGTACGGTGAAGGGGGCAAATTTTGGTAGGTTAAGGGGAAAGGGAGTGCTGCTTCCTTGCGCATACCGCTCCAACCACTCACGCAAAGATGGGGAGGGTTCACTGCTTTCCAAAGCAAAGCAGTCGTGGGGCGTGAGGTGAATTTTAGCGAGCACGCCTTCACGGTAGGTGGCATTGACCAATACCCTGGGTTCCTTCGCAAGAGTGTTAAGCATTGCCTGGGGGTTCCTGCTCCAATTTGACCACTGTCGTCGGAAAGGCAATCTGAGCTCCCTCAGCCTCGATGATCTCCGCTATCTTGAGAAAGACGTCCTGCTGCTCGCCTCGCCACTGTGCCCAGTCGCAGGTCTTCGTAAAGCAGTAGACGTTGAGGTCAAGTGAGTGAGGTCCAAAACGAGTAAAGTGGATCATTAGGGTTTTTGTAACGTCAATTGCGGGGTGCGCCTTAAGCATGGCCTCGATGTTCTCTGTGATCTTGGCGACTTTACTTACGTCGTCATAACGGACCCCTATATCGGCCAGAATACGGCGGTTGCTCATCCGACTGGGATTCCGCACTACGATAGCTGGAAAGAGTCCGTTGGGCACGTAAATGGGCCGCTTGTCGAAGGCGCGAATGACAGTCTGGTACCAACCAATTTTTTCCACGGTTCCTTCGATCTGTCGGTCAGGGGAATTGATCCAGTCGCCTACGGTAAAGGGGCGAGTGGTCTGAATGATGATCCCGCCAAAGAAGTTCTTGATGATATCCGAACTTGAGTAGGTGAGTGCGATGGCACCGACACCACCCATTGCGAGGAAGGTGGCAATGGCAACTCCGGTTACTTGCATGAGGCTGAACAGCGTCGCGACGACGATGAGTACGTTAAGCAGTCGACTAATCGAAAGAACCGTGGCACGATCCATTGAATTTTTGGGCCGTCGCTTGCTCAAAATGATATCTTCGGCCTTTTGCTTCCAACACCATGCTAGCCAGGAAATAATGAGCACGATGGAGGCGTGTCGGATTTTCCGCAAGGTCATGTCCCAATCGTTAATCGCAAGATTATCGATCACTGATTCCACACAAAGAAGCATGGCAGAAAGCCAGATGATCCAATGAAGCGGTCTAGAAACCACCTCCAATAGGGCGCTAGCCCAGGTATGTTCCTTCAGCCATGGTGCGGCTGCGGCACGGCGAAGCAAAATTCTAGTGAGTATACTAAGTATTCCGGCTATGCCAAGAATAATCGCAATTTCAATGGTTGTTGAGTAAAAAACAGACTGCTCTTCCATAGGATGGGTCCTCAAATATCTTCGCCCCAGTATAGCACGTCAAATCTCGCTCTGCTACCTTCTTGTTCAGCCTTTTAAAAGAGACTCAAAATGTGAAAACATGGCGTCCGCTTGCTCCCCATTTGCCCATCTTCGGACTTCCTTAAGATCTACCGGATTTGCCCTGGCAACCATTAAGGCTTGTTCGAGGCATTGTTGGTCATTCCAGTGAAAGTAGCCCGCTAGGCGATCTTTAAGGCAGTCTGTTGGTGTCACCAGCTTTAGCTGACCATTGGCAGTTTTAATCTGATTGAACTCGGTGATCGGCTGGTTTCCGATGGCAATTGGTGGATTTACAAAGTCCAGCATGTATGGGCATGTAGGATGGAAGAAGATTCTTCCTTCGCGAGTAAACCCAAGCGGACTTAAACATTTCTCAACGATCTTCAGGTCGGTATACGTGACAAAGTCTAGGTCGTAGGATTGGTATCGATTTTCACTGTAAATGGTGACACATGCTCCACCAACCAAAATGGCCTCAATTCCCTGCTGGCACAGTGTGTCGGCTATGAGTACGGCAACTTCCTTAATGGTTAGTTCAGATAAATTCATTGGTCCTTCAGGAGATCGAGAGGTTTGCCCGACTTTCGCGGCCTTTTTCGTTTGGAAGGTTGGTAGACTTTTTGCAAATTTTTGGGGAGAAAAGCGAATGCTTTGGTAGCCAAGGCTTGAATTTCAACAAGGAATGGATAACGTGGGTTCCATTGAAAGACACGTGTCTGTCCTTCTTTGAAACTGACAAGAAGCCCGCCGTCCTCCAATTTTTTTAGGGTTTTCTGGATAGGGTCCAGGGCGCTCGAAAACGTGCGGCTTAACCCAGTCGCATTGCAGCGTCCGTGCAGGGATAAGTAGATCAAGATTTTTTCTACATTTTTGTTTGCAAATAAAAATTCCAGCACATTCCCACCTATATGATAGGTTGTATAACCTATATGATAGGTTTATGCAAGAGATTCAAATAAATTGCAAATGCCAGACCTGATGAGACAGCTTTGCTAATCGGCATTTTTTGGGCAAGCCAAGCTCGTTGTTCCAGCCTTGTATGAGGGCGGGCATTTCTTTGAAAGCGGGCAAGGGACTTCTCAGCTGATTTGGCCCCTTGCCCCGCTGGTCACTTTGTATCGCTTTTTTTGCCGGGATCGGACTTTGTCTCGTCTTTCGGAGCAGACCGCATTTTTTGTTCACTCCCCTCATTGACCCGCTGCTTCCACACAACTTTGGGATGTGTATAGAACTGGGTGAAGCGTTCGACGGTAAGAGCTGGAACCGCTTGCCCCTTTTTGTTCGTGTAGGTGTGGTCGGTGTAATAACGGAATAACTCGCCGATGGACCCGTCCGTCACCCTCCACCATGTTACGGGAGCAGCATAGCCCAAATAGGTGGCGACCCCATGATCTTTTTTACCATGAAGCCCCTTTAGCCAATCATCGACGATGGTCTTGGTGAGAATTTTTTTGCCCTTGTCGTCAATGGCTCTGGCCACGATTTGAGCAAGCCGAGCCTGATCGACCTGACCATTTGTCCCCCATATTCCGGTTGCTGCGGGGTTTCTCATTGGACAGAGGTTTGCAACTGTTGGTTCTTGGGGACTCAGCATATTGATAATGGCCCAGACTTTTAGCCAAACTTTTTCGGTGATCCCTTGGGCAGTATGCCCTTGCGTCATGCTCTCTTTTGTTAGATCAATTCCATTAGACGCGGCGTAGCATTCAATGTGTCTCTGTACGGGGGTTGCCATGAGTATCTCCTTTGGCTTGGTTGCGAACGTGCAGCATCACAGTTGAGGTTGGATAAAGTCAACCCTGGTTCAGTGCCTAGGCAGTAGTGACAGCCAGGGTAGTCGCGTTATGGCGATTAGGTTCAGGCCGGGTCTTTAGAGGATAAAAATTTGGTACCGTGTGATTGCCCTGACTCCTGCGAGTCATTCCCTTGGTAAATTCTCCGATCTGCTAAACTCTTTATCATGATTTCAGCAGTGATCATTACAAAGAACGAAGAACGCAATATCGGGCGCTGCATCGACTCCCTGGAGGGCGTTGCGGACGAAATCGTTGTTGTTGATTCTGGCTCAACGGATGGCACCTTGGCCATCTGTCAGGAGAAAGGGGTCCGTGTCATTGAAACGGAGTGGCTGGGTTATGCGGGGACAAAAAACCTTGGCAATGACGCGGCAAAAGGGGACTATATCTTCTCCATCGACTCAGACGAGGCGCTCACTCCCGGTCTAAAAGCGTCCATTCTTCAAGCCAAGCAAGTTGGGCTCTCTGGAGCATACAGCTGGAATCGCCTGACCTCCTATTGTGGCCAATGGATCCACCATTGTGGTTGGTATCCCGACCGCAAAACGCGCCTTTTTCCCAAGGGCAAGGCAAAGTGGGTAGGGGCTTTTGTCCATGAAACTCTAGAGTTGTCTCCAGATCTTTTAACGACGCATCTCTCGGGCGATCTATTGCACTATTCTTATCAGACGTTGCAGGAGCATAAGGAGCGGATCGATCGCTACTCGGATCTCCTTGTCCAGGAGATGCTCGCAAAAGGTAAGAAGCGTAGCATCGCTAAGCTTCTGCTCGCCCCCCCCTTCAAATTCATCAAGACGTACCTCATCAAGAGGGGCTTTCTCGACGGATGGAAGGGATTTCTCCTCTCCTTTTACTCCGCTAAAATGGTCTACATTAAGTACCGCAAGCTTGCCGCTTCCCAAGAGCAAGGAAGTCTGGCAAAGTAGGGGGATGTTTCCCTATTGCAGCGATTACACTTGGCGTGACGGTTTGCCTTATCCAAACGATCACGTGTCACTTGCAGGGCAAGCGGTATGTTATCGGGTGGTGCACGACCCGTATCATAAGCGGGTGAGCCTCGAGCGGTATCAAAACGGTCAGTTCGACGCCGTGGGGTACGACTCCGCTCTCCTCGACTTTCGCCAGCTGGGAGAGACACAGCAGGCGCTCTGGCGAGCTGAAGATGGGCTCGTTCGTGACGAAAACGATCGGGTGATCCTTCGTGAATCTTACGACTTTGAAGGGGATCGCTGCCGCCAATGCGTCATGTGCTCTCCTCAGGGAATTCCAGTTGCTGTGCAAAAGATTTACTATGAAGATCTTGGTGACGCCTTTTCTGGCGTAATCTTATACGATCCTTGGGACCGTCCCGTTTTGCTCAAGCGTTACCGCCTTTCTTCCGATGCCCAGTTTGGCGAGCTGCTTGAAGAGCGGTGGATGATGGATGGAGTAACTGATGGCCATAGTGAGGGTAGGTGACTGGATAGAAGATGTGCCCAAAGGGGTGAATCTAAGTCTCGTTAAACGGAGAGATCCCACATTTCCTGTTGCCTTTAGTTGTCGCGCTGGTGCCTGCGGACTCTGTGGCGTGGAGGTAGTTGAAGGAGAAGAGAACCTCTCGCCTATCTCTTCTATCGAAGAGAAAACCTGTGCCCGGGTTTGGCATGGCAGGAAGGTGCGTCTCGCCTGTCAGTGTGAAGTGAACGGCGACGTCACCCTCAAGCCCCTATACGAAGTCGACCTCTAGTACTCAGTTAAGTTATTATTGATGCCATGAGCGCCCCTCACTTCTCACCTGGCGTAGCGTGGAGATCTCAGCAGACTCTGGCGAGTCGGTGAGATCGAACGCCTAGCTAGGTGAGAAGTGAGGGGTGCTCATGGCATCAATAATAACTTAACTGAGTACTAGCGCAAGGCGCCTTTTAGATCGTCGTAGACTCCCTTGGAGACCACTTTACCGTTGTGGTACCAAGAGGTGTTGGCTACACCGTCAATGTAGCTCTTGGCCACGCCCTGCTGTCGGCCTGCTACCCAGGTAACCTCTTCGACGAGTTGCTCGCCATTAAAGCGACGCTCGATGCCGTTCTTTTGGCCCGTCACGTAAGGGACTTCTGCTATTTTTTCGCCATTACGGAATTCTAAAGTGACCCCTACTTGTTGGCCATCAAGCCAGCTTTCAACGGAGTTCGGTTGGCCACTGGCAAAAAATGTTTTTCTGGAGCCGTGGATTTTTCCATTGTCGAAGGGAGTGACCTCTTTTGGGGTGCCGTTCGGATGGTAGGTAGTTACCGCGGCGAGATAGCCATTGGTGAAGCGATCACGGGAGACAAGCTGGCCATACGGATCGCGCAGGGTACGGGTCCCTTTACCATTAGCAACGCGAGTCTCGATCTCATGATTCTGTGCGTAGTAGTCCCCTTTGATAAGGAATCCGCCTTGCTGGGTTTCAACGCTTTTTGGGGTGCCCGACTCATACCACGTGGTGAGAATGCGCGTCTGATCGGTTGTGTAGCGCTCTTCCTCTTTTGGCATTCCCGTCGGGTAGTGGACGACCTGCCGTACAAGGTTGCCCTCAAAGTAAGTCTGTAGGGTTTCTACCGTGCGGCTGTGAGGAAACGTAATTGTTGTGTCGCCCTCAAGGATCCCTCCACGATAGACTTGGGTGATGACGATGCCGTCCTGCTTAGTGGTCACGACCTTTCCATCGCGCCCACGCTCATTCCACTCTTCTTTAGAAACCGCCACCCCATACTTATGGATGTAGCTCTCTTTGACCACTCCAGCGGAGTATTTTGTTGTAGAACTGTTGCAGCTTGTTAGTAGAGTAGCTGCAATAATTGGTAGAAGAATGATACGCATGCCGGTTCCTTGGGAAAATCTCGTCTTGCCATGCATTGTCCGCAAGCACGTGCTTTTAGGCAAATTATTTCGTCTGTGCGGCTGTCTCTAAATTGAGAACGTTCTCTCCTAGACCACTTAATATGTTCTCGATGATTCGTGCATGCTCCCCATCAACAGCACTCTGAGGGAGAGTTTTCTTATCGTGTCGGTAGACAAGGCGGAAGGTGATATTTTTTCTATCGGTTCCCAATTTTTCACTTCGATAAACTGAGGTGAGGGTGGTCTGTTTGAGCAACTTGCTCGAGAGGGAACGCAGTTTGCTCAATACCTCTCCAACAGGAAGCTCTTCCTTCACTGTGAGCGTCCAGTCTCTTTCTGACCCGGGGAACTGCGGAAGGGGACTCATTTTTACCCCATTCTTGCAGAGGGAGAAGAGGTCGTGGAGATTCAACTCCGCAAAATAGACTCTTCTCCCTATTCCCATTTTCCGCAGAGTGGCCGGGTGGACTTCCCCCATGGCGCCTACAGTGAGGTCGCCTATGGTGATGGCTGCTTGGCGTCCAGGATGGAGCGATTGTAGCGCTGAAGGTGCATAGTTGGCGTCTTGGATGCCTAGGCCTTCGATGAGATTGGTGATTCGGCCCTTCAGGTCGAAAAAATCGACTTCTTCTTCGTTTGTTGACCATGAAATGGGCAGCTTTTGGCCTGTCATGACCACGCTGGCCATCGTTTGCTCCTTGAATCCCTCGTCGTTCTTGAAGTGGATACGCCCTACTTCGAATCCGCAAATATCGAACATTCGCTGATCAGCGTTGTGTTTGATTACCTGCAGGATTCCTGGAAGAAGAGAGGGGCGCAAAATCGACTGCTCAAGCGAGGTCGGATTTTGCACAGAAATTACTCGATCACGGGGAAACGCTTGTTCACTCAATAGAGCGAGCTGTGAGGGTCCAATGAGATCGCATGTAAGAAACTCCTGCAGCCCTTCCGCGTTGAGGCGCTGTCGCACTTCCTTTTCAAAAAGGTAAATGGGGGCGTGGGGTAGAGGTGAGCTTGTGTAGCGAGCGCGCTCTCGCGGAATGTTGTCGTAACCATAGATCCGAGCCACCTCTTCGATGAGGTCGGTTTCGATGGAAAGATCGCCGCGATAGGTGGGTACGGTGACTTTCCACGCTTCTTTTCCGTCCCACTTGGTACCAAATTCCAGCGAGTGAAAGATCTGTTCCATTTCACCGATGGCGAGTTGGGTCCCGAGAATCTTGTTGACCCGTGCATGCCGGCAATGAATGGTCCGCTTGGGGAAGTCGCTGGTTTTTTGGTCGATTACCCCTTTCGCGATGGTGCCACCAGCTAGGTCCTGAATAAGGGCTGTTGCTCGATCGAGAGAGGGGAGGACCTGCTGTGGATCGGCTCCACGCTCAAATCGCTTCGATGCTTCTGTGGATAGTCCGAGTCGCTTGGAGGTCCGTCGGATCGTTGTCGGCTGAAAGTAAGCTGACTCCAACAGTACGTTTGTGGTGCCGTCGCTGATCTCTGAATTGAGTCCACCCATGATCCCAGCAAGCGCTACGGCTTTTTCGCCGTCGCAAATGAGGAGGTCTTCTTTGGTGAGCGTTCTTGTCTCGTCATCGAGCGTCTGAAAGGTTTCCCCCTGATCTGCAAATCGCACTGTGATCCGGTTCTCAGCGAGTCGGTCGTAATCGAACCCGTGTAGCGGGTGCCCTGATTCCATGAGGACTAAATTGGTAGCGTCCACAACGTTGTTGACGCTGCGCACCCCGCACCCCTCTAGGCGCTTGACCAGCCACTGTGGTGAGGGTCCGATTTTGACCCCTTGGATGAGGCGACAGGCGTAGCGGGGGCATGCTTCTGCAGCGTCAACGGTTACCGAGGTGAGTCCGTCAATGGATTCTGTTCCTTCCGTCACGGAATATTTTGGTCTGTTCCACGAACTCCCAGTGAGTGCGGACAGCTCACGCACGACGCCGATGGCGCTGGCGCAGTGGTTCAGGTTGGGGGTTAGGGCGATATCAAACAGGACATCACCAAATAGCTCGTGAAGATCTTGACCGAGGGTGAGCCCTTCCTCCATTTCGAGGATGCCCTCGTGCTCGTCGGAGAGTCCCAGCTCGCGTTCCGAGCAGATCATTCCATAGGAATCTACTCCGCGTAGCTTCGTCTTTTTGATTTTACTGACCTTACCCTCTGCGTCGGTGAGCCGCGCACCGGGTCTAGCAAAAGCTATGGTGATGCCCTTTCGACAGTTAGATGCGCCGCAAATCACCTGAAATTCGTCGTTTCCATCGGTGACCTTGGTGAGCTTCAACTTTTCTGCTTCCGGGTGAGGTCCACATTCAATGACTTTGCCAACGACAACACCAGTGAAGGGAAGCTCTTGAGCTTTGACCTCTTCTACTTCGAGTCCCGCCATGGTAAGGCGATCGCTGATTTCTTCAGGGGAGAGTGTGTTTGGAATCAATTCTTGAATCCAGGAAAGGGGGAGCTTCATGGGAGCCTCATGCTAGTAAATCGCATCGAGAATAGCAGAAAGCTCGCTAAACGAAAAGAGGCACGCGGTTGGACCGCGTGCCTCGGGTAAATTGTTCCTTTTTCTAGATCTGGTTAGTTGCCGGCTCCTTGGTCTCCATTTAGGAGATCCACCGCAGTAGATGGGGGGATGTTGCCCTGGCTGTCCAACGCATCTGATGGGTCGCTGACAATGACGGCGGCTTCTTCGTTGGCGCCAGCCAAAAACTCGTTGGTAAGCGCTTCCAATTCATCTGGATTGTTTCGTATTTCCTGAAGGCGAGCCCTCATGGAATCGACTTTATCCGTCTTCTTATCCTCTTCATTCGCAGAGGCGGCTTGCTTTGTAGCGGTGGTCGATGCGGCTTGAAAACTTCCACCTACTCCCTGATTACGGTTCGCCATGAACACGTTTGATGTTGCATTGGAAAGACCGCGAATTCCGCCTTGTCCTCCTATTGTCATCCTCTTCAGCGCATCAACGTTGACCATCTTGCTGATGTTCTCCGCGTTCTTGGTCGCTTTAAAATCTCTCATACGACTGCGAGATTGGGTTTCGGCGCGGTTATGGCGAATCTGATGTCTGATGGTCTGCTTGGTTACCTCGGTTTCAGCGGTAGAGTCATCGCTGGTCTGTGCCGTGCCTCCATATGGAGCTGGTTGTTCCTCCTGCTCCGGGGATTGAGTTGCAAGCGGCTCAGGAGCCACCTCTGGCTCAATGGACGTGATGGTAACGACGGGCTCGGTCTGCGTGAGCTCGGCTGTTTTTCCATCATCTCCGATTGAAGTGGTATTGAGCGTGGAGCCTCCGCCTTTTTCTAGTGTTTCTGGCTCTTGCTCAAGTGTGGGTTCTTGCTGAGTTGGTTCTGTAGGCTGCGAACCTAGTTCTACTGTGTCACGCCGTGAGTCCTGTCCGTGTTTATTCCCAACACCCTGGTCATGCCCGTATTTATTCCCAACACCTTTGCCTTGGGGTTCCTTATCAACGTGTTTCGTTTCGTGATTCTCAGATTGATCGCGTACGTTACTAACCATTGTCCTGATTTGATCCACCTTCATACTCATGGCATACCTCCGTATTTGCCTGTGTTGCTCCCCAAAATGTTTGCTGGGGACACAACTCAGGTAGCAGTAGATGTGCCAACGTGTATGGTACTAGTTATTAGTGGATTCTGTTGATTTGCTGTCGGTGGTGGTGTGGATATTCAACACGTCTGTGTGGGGTTTTCCACACGTGCTGACGGGATCGTGACCACCGGGGTGCCAAGGGTGGCACTTGACGAGTCGTTTTATGGAGAGCCAGAGTCCCTTTCGCAGTCCGTGGGTGCGGAGTGCCTCTATCGTATAAGCGGAGCATGTGGGAGCAAAACGGCAGTTTTGCCCTAATAAGGGACTTATCGCGAGCTGGTAGACACGGATGATGGCGATGAGCAGGGCGGTCATGGGATGAATGATACGCGAAAACGTAGTTTTTCGCTTGCACAGATCTTAAGCCCCTGCTAGACTTCTGGTTGATTTTGCGGAAGTGGCGAAATTGGTAGACGCGCTACCTTGAGGGGGTAGTGGGAGTCCTCCCGTGGGGGTTCGAGTCCCCCCTTTCGCAGTGAAGACGAGGCCTAGGCCTCGTCTTTTTTTTGTTTCTACTCCGAATGGCGTGCCATTTGGAGCGTCTCTATATTCTTTCTTAGCTGCTCTGGAATGCAAAGACCGCAAATTTTCTCAAATTGCTTCTCCTCCACCAGGATCTCTAGCAGGCGCCGCTCGTCGGGGTCTATTGGAAACGGTAGGTGGTCAATTGACCACAATCCTTCATGTTTAAGGAGGCGTAGCTGAAAGAGCGTTACTAGCGTACTTGGCTCGGCAGCCAAAGGAAGCTTGTTTAGCAGGTAAACAAAGAGGTGATAGAGGTCCGGCGCTGGTTTCTGCGGCTGCTGTGTGGCGAGTACTGCTTGTCCCATCATCCCAGCTGCCTCCAAAAGCTCATAGCTTTCTCTAAGATGGAGAAGAGGTGAGATGAGCACTCCATCTTTGATCCTATGAAGATCGCTCCTTCCTTGCTGTATGAGGAACTCAACTTGGCTTAAAGGGTCAGGTCGGAAGCCGCTTTTAAGACGATTCATCCCATGCATAACCCCCTTAATGAGACCCAGCTCTACAGAAAAAAGGGTGAGTAGGGAGTCTCTTTCCCGAAAAGGGGCACTAGACAAAATGATAGCTTCGATGCGGTCCATTTCCCAATTTTACCCTCTATCTTCATTAAAAAGCCGCTTCGCTGTTAAACTGGAAATATACAAGATTTTTGTATACAATGAGATTAAGAGGAAGAGGCTGATAGAGATACCTTTCTCACGACCTATTCCAAAAGGAGTGTTTTTATGCCAAAGAAAGTCGACGTGTTACAGGAAAATGAAATGTATAACATTACAGTTGCGGGACGCCACGTTTTAGTGACGGAACCCATGAAGCAGTACGCAATTGACAAGATCCACAAGATGGATCGAGTCTCCGATCGCATCATTGATGTCCATGTGACAATGGATGTGCAAAAGCTTGAGCACAAGGTAGGCATTGTCATGTCCGTCGGAAATATCCTGGTGAAGGTTTCAGGTGTAAGCGAGGATATGTACGCTTCTATCGACCAGGCAACGGACAGACTGCGAGCTAAGTTGCGCAAATACAAGGGCCGTATCCAGGAGCATCACGGCAAGGCGTTGCATACGGTCGATATGAACGTGAACGTCATTCGCAACCCGAGTGCCGAGGAAGAGGTCAATTCTGCCATTGACGATGCCAATTATAAGGATATGGAGGAGAGCCTGCAGCCCGGGGAGGTTGTGCGCAAGACGACCATGCCACTGAAAGTGCTTACGCAGGAGGAAGCGATCATGAAGATGGAGCTATCCGATGCGCAGTTTAAGGTTTATCGTAGTGAAGAGGATCAAAAGCTGAAGGTGATCTATCGCAGAGAGGATGGCGATTACGGGGTCATCGAGCCGGAATAACCACAAAAACTTATGTCAAAAACTCTTGGATTAATAGCGGGTGCCTCTTGCATAGCAGGGGCATTCGCTTGCTACACCGCTACCACTTGGTGGACCCGCCGAAGGCGGGAGCACCGGATGAAGCGCGGACTGCGAATGGAAGCAAAAGGTGAGCGCCTTTTGCGCCGCTACGGCTTTCATATCGAGGCGCTCCAGGAACCGCTGGAGGGGCGAGTGATCGTTGGAGGTAAGCCGATTACCTATCAGCTGCGCCCCGACGCCTTGGTGTCGCGCAAGGGACGTCGCTACGTAGCGGAAATCAAAACAGGATCCGTTGCGGGCAACCCCCTTTCCAAGGAAACACGTCGACAACTTCTTGAGTACCAGTTTTTTTCGGAGCGAGATTCTTTGCTCTTTGTCAATGCCGACGAAGGGACTCTTACTGAGGTGCGTTTTGATATTTCCAAAAGAAAAAAGGGGAAGGGAATTTTATTAGTAGCCGCGGGTGCTTTGTTTGCCGGATTCATCACAGGGAGGCTCCTATGAGCGGAATGATCTACGATCCAATACGCAAAATGGAGGTGGCAGCGGAGCCGGAGGAGCTTGTACGGCAGGCTCTGATCAAGCGGATGATCAATGACTTGGGTTTCCCTCTATCGCTACTTGCAGTAGAAAAAGCTTTGATTCAAGTGCCACATCTTGCGGGACGCACGGGCATCCCCGATCGACGCGTCGATCTCCTATGTTTTGCCAAAGGAATTCATCCCGACCACAATCTTTATCCTCTTTTGCTCGTGGAGTGTAAAGCAACCCCTCTCACTGATGCGGTGATCCAGCAGGTGACAGGGTACAACACGTACGTAGGAGCGCCTTATGTGGCGGTTGTGAACCAGAAAGAGATTAGAATGGGCTCCTGGGACCGAATTACGAATGCCTACAGCTTCATTGATTGGCTGCCGTCCTATGAACACCTAAAGAGTTCCCTGTAACTAACCGTTACGCTGTTTTGCTAGAATCTCTCTCGCTTCTTTCGAAAGCTGGAGAATGTAGGCGGGCCCTGGGTTGTTGTCCTTATTGGCCTCGACCGCCACCCGCTGGCTGTCGACGTTCATGTCGAAATCCTCCGCAGGTTTTGCTTCTTTCCTCTGGTTGTTCGGCGTATAGCCGCTGATCGTAACAATATCGCCGCTCATTCCTCTGTCTCCAAGTAAATCTCTCCACTTTTCTCCCACACCTTGAAACGCTTAAGATCGCTGCCCGGCATATTTAAGCACTCCCCACTCTCTAGCGAAAATTGCCATTCATGCCAAGGGCAGGTCACCACACATCCATCTACCTCACCGTCTCCAATCGGACCGCCTTCATGGGGACACGTATTGTCAACTGCGTAGATTTTGCCCTTAATACGAAAAAGGGCTGCCTCTTCGCCCGTGCTCAAGGTGACAATCAGCTTGCCCCCTTCTGGCAACAGGTGACTCTGAATAACTTTAATGGACATAGAGTAAGCCTAGATTTTATAGAATTTTTTTGATACCTCTATCTATAGCGGGATGGGAATCAATGGACAAGGACGAAAAGGCGCATCAGCAATCGCAGCGGGAGCTCTTCTCTGCCCTGGTGGATTTGCTAGATGACTTCAAAAAGGGAATTCTAAAGGGAAAAACGCCGACTCCTCAGATGAAGGAGGATGTGGAAATCATCAAGCAGGAACTCGAGTACTCCAAAGAAGCCGAGGAAGACCTACGCGAGGCATTCGGATTCAAGCGAGGGGAAATTGCGGAGCTCACAAAGGATCCGGATAAGCTGAATCTCACTCCGAAGCAAAGGAGACTATGGGATCAGATTGAATCTCTCAAAACTGAAATCAGTGACGCTAGGCGCTGGATGAAGAAGGAGATGGAAATTGCCGAAAAGGGTAAGGATTCGGACACTCCCAAAAAGAAAAAAAAGAAGCGGAAGAAGAAGTTTCGTGGTCTAGGGGGAAAAGATGATTGGATGCAGGCGTAGCCAAAGGGAGAATAGAAATGGTCAGCGATGAGCGCTTTCATGCAAACGTAGAGCGATTTCGGCACATAGTACCTCAGGTGGCGGCACGACTAAAACACGTCGATGCAAGTAGCCTTCATTTTACCAAAACTCGGCAAGGGGAGCTCAATCTAGAGCGAAAAATCGACAATAAGACGGTTCTCTATCATGCGGGCTATAGCGCTCAAAAGGAAGCAGAGCGGTGGTTCAATGGTCTCGACCTCTCTCGCACTAAGGTTCTTTATGTCTACGGGATCGGACTGGGCTACTACTACGACGCAATCAAGCCATGGTTGCAGAGGGATCCAAGTCACTATGTGGTCTTTTTAGAAGACGACCTGGCGGTTCTTCGTCGATTTTTCGAAACGGAAAAGGCGACGGAAGTTCTCGATGATCAACAGGTGCAGCTGCACCACTTCGATGATGTGGAGAAGGGACACGCGATGTTCGAGTGGCTTACGTGGTACTTCATTAGACTCCAACCAAATATCTCGGCACTCGATCTCTATCAGACGCAACGCGCCGACACGCTCGATCAGCTGACGCGTATCATTCTCCACGGTGCGGTGAATAAGGAGGCGTTGGGGTCCGAATACCAACGCTACGGAGCTTCCTTTTTTCGGAATTTCTACAGCAACTTGCTGGAGCTCCCACATTCGTATCACGGGAACAAGCTCTTCGGTAAGTTCAAGGGGGTGCCGGCAATCATCTGTGGTGCGGGGCCGTCTCTGAACAAAAACATTCAACTCCTTCCGGAACTTCGTGATAAGGCTCTGATCCTAACGGGCGGATCAGCACTCAATGCGCTGAGCTGTCAGGGGATCCTCCCTCACTTTGGTGGGGGAATCGATCCGAATCCGACGCAATACGAACGGTTGATGAGTAACTTCGCGTATGAGGTACCATTCTTCTACCGCTCTCGCATGTACCACAAGGCGTTTCGAGCAATTCATGGTCCTCGACTCTACATAAATGGTACGGGAGGGTATGCGGTCTCCAACTGGTTCGAGGATAAATTTGAGATGGAAGGGGAGGTTGTCGATGAGGGACTCAATATCATCAATCTCTTGCTGGAAATCGCGGCTCAGCTTGGCTGTGATCCAATCATTACGGTGGGAATGGACCTCGCCTTCACGGGAATGAAAAGCTACGCGGACGGGATCGTCTCGAATGCTGAGGTGACGGAGGAAAAGATCCTAAATGTCGCTGACCTTGAGTCAGGAGCCTTCAAAAGGAGAGGAGTCGATGGCAAACCCATATACACTCTATGGAAGTGGGTGGGGGAGGCTGCGTGGATCAGCGACTTCGCGAAGCGTCATAGTGATCGAACGGTGATCAATGCTACGGAGGGTGGAATTGGATTCGAGGGCGTTCCAAACATGCCCTTAGCTGAGGTAGCAGACAAGCATCTCGTGAACTGCGGCGACCTCGACGCGCGAGTCCACAGTGAGATTCAGAATGCAACGATTCAGGGCCTTACTCAGCAGACGGTTTTCGCCGCGTTAGAGGAGCTCTATCGCGATTTGGGGGAGACCGAGGAGCTGTGCGATGGTCTACTCGGTGAAGTGGAGGCGATGCAGGAAAAGATCAAAAGGGGAAAGACAATTCCAGAGGCTCTCAAAACCAAGAAGGCTGCTCATTTTGACACGGAACTAGCCAGCAAGATTAGCTACCAATATGTCCTCGCAACACTCAACTTCATCAATGCAAAGGTGCTGGAACGGAGAAGTCATCAGATCAAATATGACTGGACGCTGCGATCTGACCGAGAGCGCAAACTGGAGGTGCTTCGAGTCAATGCGGAAAAGGCGATCTTCATTAGAAACGCTGGCGCTGTGAATCGCTTGATTATTGAGGAGGCGGTAACCGACTTTCGTGATCGAGGTGGGGAAACGGGAGACTTTTTCGCTGATATGCTTGAGAAGGAGACGACAGTATGAGTCACCAAGACTACCGATTCGATGAGGGACACCTCGAAATTCGGGATCCGGAGTTAGGTATCGATATCTCAAGACGCTTTGAACTTCCGCTGCTTTCGGGTGATGACGATGCTCTGGTGACGGTGAGGGAGTGTGATGGGGAACGGACGCTAAGCATGGAACGGGATGGTGTGGCACACGGCGAGCAGCGTGTTCACTATGCAGAGGGTGGCATTAAATCGATCTCATGCTATCACGAGGGAGTGTTAGTAGGTCCCTCCAGTATTCATAGCGAAAAGGGAACTCTGCTTGCGTCCGATTGGTATGTTGATGGAAAGCGCTGTGGAAAGGCGAGGCGCTACTTTCTTTCGGGTGAGCCTTACTCGATACTTCGCTACGTCGATGGCGTCTCCCATGGCAATCAGGAGTACTTCTATCGCGATGGTACACCAAAGAGCGTACTTCCGTATCAGTCAGGCAAGCTGCATGGAGAGGTGCTCCTCTTTCAAAGAAACGGATCGCCTCGGCGAGCGATTCAATTCGATATGGGTGTCCGCAAGGGCTACGAGAAGACATGGAATGATCTGGGCGTACTCTTAGTTGAGGCGTGCTACGAGGGCGATCAACCGGTGGGTACGAGTCGACGTTGGCACTCGAATGGCGCCCTTGCGGAGGAGGCTAGCTACTTCGATCACTCATCGAGGTTCGATATTCGACAGTGGAATATCGATGGCTGTTTATTGCGTGAGGGAATTCACCATGATGACGACAGCTATTCCCACAAGGTCTGGAATGGTGATGGGGTGCTCCTAGAGTCGCGTGAAGGTCGCTGGGATGGCAATACGGTGGTTCTTGATTCTCGCTAGCTCAGGACAGTTGCTGTAGGGCGCGGCTATAAGCGCTATCGTGAGCTGAGTGTAAGTGCCTAATTATAGGTTGTTACAATCATTTAAACGCAGAGGCGG
>JBFIDQ010000014.1:0-19489 GCA_041603795.1 Chlamydiales bacterium | reverse complement strand
CATCGGCATGCGCCACATATGCGGCATTCGAGGTCGATCCGGCAGCGCTGCCATCTGTTGCCAGTATGAAATCTGGCTGCGGCATAACCGCGCTCACTTCAGGAAGTACCTCAGGCGGACTAGTCAGACGCTCTGTAAAGAAGTCCGTGCCTAGTCGATACCAGTTCTGGGCATTATCCACTGATGGGGTTCCTTGTCGAACACCCGAAAAAATCACATCGGGGTGACGGTCGTCCGAATGGAAGCCACCAAGCCCTCCAGCAGTCCCTTCAATAAAAGGTCCCGCTACGTCAGAAGAGGTGTTCACGATGATCTTCATGATGCCATCCGCCTTCATACCTTCGACAACGTCCTCCATCTTCTCGACGAGATCATCAATGCCGAGCACGACATCCGGATCATCCTGCAGCACAACCGCAGTGAACAGTCCCGGACTTGGCCAGTCTGAAGGAAACCATTTGCTCAGACCGTCAATGAGATCTGGAACGTTGCTTTCCCCATCCTCAATGTATCCAATTCTCTGTGGCGGACAGCCATTGTTTTCACCGTCTTCGGCCCAACCCGGGCTTGCTGCCGCCAGTCCAAAGACTAGCACAGCAGCTAACGTGCTTTTAATCAATCCATAAAACATAATATTCGCTCCTTTGAGGGTCTTTCCCTTGAGGGTCTTTCCCTAAGTTTTGTTAATATTTTCTAAACAGTAACGTTTTAAATAGAACTTTTATACCTATCTTATAAGATAGTGTATCACAGCCTCCTGTAGTCATGTTATAACAAATAACTTTAATTTTAGCAAATTCCCCTGAGACCTGTTGTAGCAATGTAGAAATTTCCGGATATGGTGACGTACATCCCTTAAAACAGGAGGTACAACCTCAGGTTTCACAAAAAAAGTTCTTGCCGAAGTTTAGGGGCGAAGTCCCGGCAGATGTTAGCCTAGGGCGTGAGCCCTAGGTGGCTATGAATGAATGGATTAGCCCCAAAGGGGCGGCACAATTTGTCGTTGTGAGCATTGTGTGTAATCGCTCATTGAGACCGGCTCACTACGTATTCATCGTCGACCAGGCCGTCATGGCACGTCATACGCAGGCCACGTTTTTGTGTCGCCCCTTTGGGGCTAATCCATTTATTTACAGCCGCCTAGGGCTCACGCCCTAGGCTAACATCTGCCGGGACTTCGCCCCTTAACTTTGGCAAGAACTTTTTTTGTGAAACTTAAGTACAACCTATGAACAAGGAGATATTAGAGATGTCTGGAAAGGAGCGAGATCGATTAGTTCTATTGCGACAGGTGGAAAAAGGAGTGCTTTCCCAGGTGGAAGCTGCAAAATTGCTGAAAATTACGGATAGGCAGGTCAGAAACCTGCTTGAAAAGATCAAAATAGAAGGAGATGAAAGGGTTGTTTCCAAAAAACGAGGAAAAGGCTAAAGAAGAATGTTTTAGAAATTTTAGGCAAGGAGCTAGAGGGGTTTGCGCTATTGGCGCCTCCGCGTTGAAAAAAACTAAGCAATACGACTCTTTCGCACGCACAATCACAAAAATCTCCCGACTGTCAACAAAGCACAGGCTTTGGTATCCTTACTCACTCAAGTGTAGGGGAGTCATAGGTAATGATGTCTAGAATCATTCGACGTAGCAGTCGTGAAGTTAAAGTTGGAAATATTGGCGTTGGTGGCACAAATCCCGTGCGGGTGCAGTCGATGACCACGACTCCTACTCACGACGTGGAAGCGACAGTTACGCAGATCAAACAATTGGCTGACGCTGGGTGCGAGATCGCTCGGGTGACGGTACAGGGCATGCGCGAGGCGAACGCTTGCGAGGCGATAAAAAACAGATTGGTAGCTGATGGCTACACCATCCCTTTGGTGGCCGACATCCATTTCTATCCGCCAGCTGCTATGCGCGTGGTTGATTTCGTTGATAAGGTGAGGGTGAATCCTGGGAACTTCGTCGACAAGAGGGCTACGTTTAAGGTTCTCGAATACGACGACGCCACCTACGCTGCAGAAATTGAGAAAATTGAGCAGAAATTTGGTCCGTTGGTGGACAAATGCAAGGCCCTTGGACGCGCCATGCGCATCGGAACAAACCACGGCTCCCTTTCCGATCGGATCATGAACCGCTACGGCGATACCCCCGCTGGGATGGTTGAATCGGCTTTTGAATTTGCTAGAGTGTGTCGCGAGCGTGACTATCACGACTTCATGTTTTCCATGAAGGCATCGAATCCGAAGGTGATGCTGGAGGCGTACCGCCTCCTCGTGCTGGAGATGGATAAGCTCGGCTGGGATTACCCCCTACACTTGGGAGTAACGGAGGCGGGTGAGGGCGAAGATGGGCGTGTGAAGTCAGCTATGGGCATCGGTGGACTCCTCTTGGATGGTATAGGCGACACAATACGAGTCTCTCTTACGGAAGATTCATGGCTTGAGATTGCGCCATGCAAGGAGCTCGTGGCGCTCTCAGAGAGGTACATGGGAATGGGAGTGTTGCAAAGTAGCAAGCCCGCACCTCGGAAGGTGAGCGTAACCGCACCTCTCAATCAGGATGGTAGTGTGCTGTTGCGTGGGGGTGCTGGACAGCACGCCGACGCTCGTGTCTCCGACACACCTATTGTCTCCACAGATACCCCAGTAGTCTATCCCAAGACGCTTTCTCTACTGAAAACTGAGGCAATGACTGCACGCTTTGCGGCAACTTCTCTCCCCACCGACGCAAGCGTCGTCCGCATCACCGAGATGAAAGGGTGGGAGCTGCTTGCCGAGCAGCAACCTGACTTCATCCTGCTCTCACCACCGGCTCCACGGTTGCATAACGCACGGCACTTCTTTAGTTGGTTAGCGGACCATCAACTCGAAATTCCAGTGATCCTCGATTTCCCAGTAGCGAATTCCATCGAGGCCGGCGCGGAAATGGGCGCTCTTCTTGTTGATGGACTGGGCGAAGGCGTCTGTATGGAATCTGACCAAGAAGAACTAGGCTTCCAGCTCCTACAGGCAGCCCGTATGCGTCGCACCAAAACAGAATTCATTTCCTGTCCATCATGTGGGCGTACACTTTTCGATCTACAAGAGACGACACGTCGTATTCGCACCAAAACAGAGCATCTCCCCGGCGTTGCCATTGCCATCATGGGATGTATTGTGAATGGACCTGGCGAAATGGCAGATGCCGACTTCGGTTATGTAGGGTCCAGAGCGGGAATGGTGGATCTCTATGTTGGTAGAGAATGCGTGCAGCGAGGCATTCCGTCAGAGGAAGCAGATGAGCGCCTTATTGATCTCATCAAAGAACACGGTAAGTGGGTAGAGTCGCCCCAGCTTACGCTCAGTTAAACGCTGGACTATCGACGGCGACGCCCATGGCATGCATGCCATTGTCGACGTAGAGAATGTGTCCCGTGATGCCAGAGGCGAGTGGCGAGAGGAGAAACGCTGCTGTGCTGCCGACCTGATCCGCTGTGAGTGGTCGGGGTAGAGGTGCGTTGGCTTCTTGGTAGGCGATCATGCGATCGATAAAGCCAATGGCCTTCGCCGCGCGGCTGCCGAGAGCTCCTGCGGAGATCGTATTTACTCGCGCTCCCCATTTGCGTCCAGCTTCAAAGGCGAGTGTGCGCGTGTCGCTTTCTAGCGCTGCTTTTGCCGAACTCATTCCGCCGCCATAGCCAGGGACCACGCGCTCGCTCGCCATGTACGTAAGTGAGAGGGCCGCTGCGTCTTCTGCGAGAATGGGTCCGAAGTGAGCAAGAAGGCTGACGAAACTATAGCTGGAGGCGCTGAGGGCTGCGAGGTAGCCGTCCCGACTGGTCTCAATGAGGGGCTTTTTTACTTCCGGACCGTTTGCCAGGGAGTGCACTAGGATATCGATTGTGCCAAAGTCATTTTTTACGGCTTCTGCAACTTCTTGAATGGTGTAGCCAGAAACTCTCTGGTACCGCTTGCTGCTGGCGAGTTCCTCCGGAACAGATTCCGGGGTGTCAAAGGCGGCATCCAGGGGGTAGATCTTGGCAAATTCAAGCATTTTGCCATTGGAGAGCTTGCGAGAGGCGTCGAGTCGACCGCCACTGAGGCTCTTTTCAAAGATTCCAAGGACGGGAGGCCACGTTCCAACGAGGACCTCTGCACCGGCCTCAGCTAGAGCTTTGGCAATGGCCCAGCCGAAGCCTTGGTCGTCGGCAACACCTGCAACAAACGCGCGCTTTCCTGAAAGATCAATGGGTAACATGGACTGACTCCGCATCTCATTAAGTCAAAAAAGGATACCAGATGGCAAGGTTAAATTCTAGGGTGCTATAATCGGAGCATGAATCAAGATCTATGGAAATGCCATCGCTGGACCGCCACTAAGGGTAAGCTGGCCGATGTAGTCTGGCAAGAGCTGGGTACGAATCGCTCTAAAAGGGAGATTCGACGCGCCATTGAACGCGGTCAGGTGTCCGTTAACGGACTCCCTCAGCTTCGTGCGTCGCACGCATGTTCGGCTGGTGATCGCATCGAAGTGCGCATGAGTTTTTTCGAGCGTGAAATTGAGATGGCGGGATTTTCTCCCGACCACGTGCTGTATGAGGACGAGTACCTCATTGTCTATGATAAGCCGCCGTTTGTGGCGTGTGACGATGAAGGGCTTTTGCCAATTGTACGTACGGCCTATCCCGAAGCGGAGCTATGTCACCGGCTTGACGCCGATACCTCGGGGGTCATCCTCCTAGCACGCAAGGCGCAGCATCTTGAGGTTCTCAAAAAACTCTTTCGTGAACGCAAAATCGGCAAGACCTACATCTGTTTGGTGGATGGCGTGCCTAAGGAAAAAAGCGGGCGAGTAGAAAACTATCTCGGAAAGCTTCCAGATCATTTAGGACAGGCGGTTTGGGGGGAGGTGAGCGAGGCGCGTGGACGTTTTGCGTTAACGGACTGGGAACTCAAAAAGTGTGGGGAGAAGGCTGCGTGGGTGGTTTGTCGTCCGATGACAGGCCGGACGCATCAGATTCGACTCCATATGGCTGGGATGGGACATCCCATTATTGGTGACTACCGGTACGGGCGGCGTTTCCGCTGTGGGCTATATCCTCACCGGCATTTGCTGCATGCGCGGCGATTGGAGTTCACACACCCATTCACAGGGCAACACATGTCGGTTGTTTCCGAAGTGCCCTCGCTTTTCAGCGAGATAGCTGCCCTTCTGAAGCTGCGCCGGGCGTGATTGATGGTCGTATTTTACGCAACAAAGCAGCAATCCGCGTTCCCGCGATGTGATGGAGTGGAGTTGCCAGCGCCCAGCTCAGGATCACATTTGCAATGAGGAAGGCAAAGATGCAATCCGATAGCCAATGCGCCCCCGCAAAAAGGCGAGGAAGGCTGTTGGCTAGGCAAAGGGTAAGCGCGACCTTGCCGAGGCGAGGGGAGCAGTACCACGTGAAAAAGGTCCAAAAGCTCATAACATAGCTATGGCCGCTCGGAAAACTGATCGCTGAGGCGTCACGAATCGGACCAAAAGAAAGCACTTCTGAGAGGCGAACGACAGGTTCTAGCACGAGAGAAGGCGACTGACGCTTGATGAGTAGAACTTTTTGAATAAAAACATTGGTAAGGGGAATCCAAGCTTCCATAAAGGCCCAGAAGAAGATGGTAAGTCCAGCTCGATAGAAGAGATCTTTCTTGCTTCGTCCAAAGAGGATCCAAGCCAGACTGATGCTGGCCATAACCATGGGACAGTAGCGCCGCTCGCTTTTGTGGTTGGCGTAGCCCCAGAAGGTGGTCCACGCATCGCCAGAGGAGGAAAGGGTACCGTTCAGAAGGTAGAAGAATTGGTGGTCCATCCAGGCCCATGCGGCCTGAGTGAAGGGCATGAACCAGCTGAGAATAGCGATTCCAAGAAGTAAGTGGGATTTCGCTAGACCTTTTCGATTCCAAAAGTTCTGTTCCACCATCGGTTCCCTCTTCCCCGTTATTCCTAAAGGTTTTATACTAGCATATCTTCGTTTTTGGATCAAAAAAAAATGGCATGATTTGAAGGTTTTAATTGTTAAGACGTCGGCGCTCGGAGATATCATTCATTCATATCCAGTGGTCTCCTATTTCAAGGAAAAATTCCCAGACTGTACGATCCACTGGGTGGTTGAACAGCGCTGTCAGGAGTTGGTCAACAGCCACCCTTTGGTCGATCGCACCCTAGTCATCGACTCCAAAAAGGGGCTTCTTAAATTGGCGCGGGAAGTGCGCTCGTGGGAGTCGACCTATGATCTCCTTATCGACCTCCAAGGAAACTGCAAATCGGGTCTCATTACTTTTTTTGCCAAGGCAAAACGTAAGGTGGGATTTGGATGGAGGGCGGTTGCGGAGTGGCCGAATCTTCTGGTGACTCATGAGAGGTGGGTTCCTCCTTCTGGAGGTAATATTCGCGACGACTACCTCTTCCTGGTACAGTCCCATTTTGGCGATGGGGAGCGCTATGAAGCAAAGCCTGTCGAGTTGACGACGGACCAGCCTTCACTAGAATTACGGGGCGCCACGCTTTTGGTCTGCCCGGGGGCGAACTGGGTCAATAAACGACTTCGGGTAGAAGATTTAAGAAGAGTATTATCAGACCATCAAGATCAAGAGATTCTTTTGTCGTGGGGCTGTGAGGGGGAGCGGCAAGCTGCCGAGGCTCTTGGTGTGGGACGCGTATTACCGAAGATGTCACTGCCGGAGCTGCAGCAGCTGATGGGGCGTGTCGACCTTGTGATCGCTATGGATTCTCTTCCTCTACATCTTTGCGGCACCACATCGACGCCATCCATCGCGTATTTTGGTCCGTCTTCCGCCAGGAAGTACAACCCGCCAGGAAAGGGGCGGGTCGCGTATCAAGGAAGTTGCCCGTACGGCCGTAACTTTGAAAAGCGGTGTCCGGTTCTTCGTACGTGCCCAACAGGGGATTGTATGCAGCTAAAGCATGCTGCTGAAGTCGACGTGACGTTCGACTAGGCGCATCGCCTCAGAGACTTTAAAGACGTCGTCTTTGCGAATTTTTGAGGTAAATCCGGTGATGATTTTGAGAGTGAGATAGCTTGGTTGAGGGACATAAAGCACGGGTAAATCTGTTCCCATGATCTGGTCGAGAAGGCGTTCTGTTGGGGGGCTACGTCCAGTTAAGATCAAGCCTCCCTCGAAATCACTGCCATTGATGTGTCGTGATAGAATTTCTTGAATGAGGTCCTCTCGGGAAGCCGGCGCAATCGTAAGTTCTCTAGGCCGCAAGCTTTCACGAAATGATTCCAAAGTCCGTGCACCAAGGCGGTGTCTATCGAACCTTCGGTACTGGTGCTTTCTTCCGGAGAGTAGCGTCGCGTTAAAAAGGCCTTCGAAATCGCGCATGGTGGGTCGATCGAGAATGGGATCGAAGGGAATGGCGCCGAGAAGAGGTAGATCCCATCTTTTGAGGGCCTTCGGGAGATACTCCTCGATCATGGCCCTCTTCTCCTCAATCACTCGGTTGACAATCACTCCTCTTACTTTAACTCCATGAACCTGGCAAAGGTTGATGTTGAGGGCGAGTTCGTCAAAGGTTGAACCGAGTCCGCCGGGCGCGATGATGATGGTTTCCAAATCGAGAAGCTTGGCTACCTTTGCATTGCTGAGTCCCACAATGCTGCCGACTCCTATGTGCCCGGTTCCCTCGACGAGGGTAAAATCGGCATCACCTGATACCCTAGCAAAGCTCTCCACAATCCGCCGCTCCATGTCGACGGTGTCGTGTTTGCCGTCGAGGTAGTCGCGGGTAAATCCTCGTGGGAGCAAAACGGGACTCATATCACGGTAGGTATGCGGCAGCTCGAACTGCTCGCGAAAGAGAACGACATCTTTATCAACATGGATGCCAGAGGCTGTTTCCATGTGACGCTGTCCCACGGGCTTGATGAAGCCGACCCGGTCCATTCGTCGAATTAGACCCGACAGAATCCCTAAGCAGCAGGTCGTCTTGCCTACGTGTTGTCCGGTAGCACCAACAAACAAAGCTTTTTTCTTCATGGCGTTGATTGTCGGCTACTATCGCATTTTTTGGAATAGTGATATCCTCAGTAGCCAACCACGGAGAAAAATGATGGAAGCCTTTGATCGCCTGTTCAAAATTATGGATGAGCTACTTGCACCGGGCGGCTGCCCATGGGACCGCGAGCAAACAATCGAGAGCTTGCGCTCGACAGTTTTAGAGGAGACTTGTGAGCTCATCGAGGCCATTGATTTAGGGGATTCAGAGCATATTCGTGAGGAACTCGGTGACCTCGCGTTTAATGTCGTTTTCTTTTGCCGCCTGGGTGAAAAAGAGGGACGTTTTACAACAGAAGAGGTGCTGACTGGTATTTCCGAAAAGCTGCTGCGTCGTCACCCGCATGTCTTTGGCGATGTAAAGGTGGGTGATACCGATGAGGCTCTAGTGCAATGGGAAGCCATTAAAGCGAAGGAGAAGGGCGCGCATCGGGAGAGTCGCCTAGATAGCCTACCGCACCATCTGCCGGGGCTGCTTCGTGCCTATAAGTCTGTTAAACGCATGCGTGACGCCGATCTTCCAGCTCCAACTGCAAATTCTGATGAGGAGGAGTACGGACTCCGCCTGTTAGATTTGGTTAGGGAGGGACGCGAACTAGGGATCGATCCGGAGTGCGCCTTGCGCAAGGTTCTGGCGAAACAAGAAAGCGCCTATCGTGAATGGGAGAAGAGCCGGGTTTAACGCCTAAATGGCGTCGGCTAGAATGGCCTGGCGGTAGCGCTTCATCAGGTTGATCATGTAGTAAAGGTTGTGTGCGCTTGCGAGCGATTGGAAGATGGGCTCGTGGGCTTTCTGCAGGTGATGCAGGTAGGCCAAGGTATAGCGCTGGCATGTGGGGCAGGGGCAGTCAGGTTCAGGTGATTCGAACACGTTCGCACTGGCTTGGCGTCCAACTTTGACATTGCCCTGTTTTGTAAAAAGGACTCCGTGCCTGGCAGCCTTGGTGGGATAGCTGCTATCAAAAGTGTCGATGCCTAAAGGGACTCCCTCCTCTATTGAGGGGAGGTCTCCGATGCCAAGCAAATGGTTGGGTTTGTCCTCGGGAAGCCTTGGCATGACGAACTTCAGGAGCTCAATCATCTCTTCTCGATTTTTTCCGAGACTCCCGCCGATGGCGTAGCCGTCGAAAGGGAGGGCTGTCAGAATTTTAACGCTTTCTGCTCGCATTGTTGGATCAATTCCACCGTGGATCACGGCGTACATCATCTGCTGCTTGCGATCGGTAAGATGCACAGCTAGGCTCCGCCTTTCCCAGCGGTGTGTGCGGTCAAGTGACTCACGCAGCGCCTCCTTGCCAATGTGGTAAGGGGGAAGCTCATCGAGGGGAATGATGATGTCCGCTCCAAAGGCTTTTTGTGCTTGAATAGAGGTTTCTGGGGTGAGCAGCATGCGGCTTCCGTCGCGGTAGGAAAGGAAAACGACGCCCTCCTCCCCGATTTTTATGACCTTTCCGCCTTGTTTTTTCTGGCCGCGGCTCTTGAGTTCGTCTGCAACGCCGCCATAGGCAAGACTAAAAACTTGGAATCCGCCGCTGTCCGTAATGATAGGGCCCTTACGGCCTGCAAACTTGTGCAGTCCGCCGGCGCGAGCGACAACTTCTGGTCCGGGCTGCAGCATGAGGTGATACGTGTTGCAAAACATGAGCTGTAGTTCAAGCTCGTCAACGAGGTGATTTTCAAGACACTTGAGCGTGCCATTGGTGCCTACCGCAACGAAATTTGGGGTGTCGATGATGCCGTGGGGAGTGTGGATACGCCCCACTCGCGCCCTCGATTTTGTCGACTGGTGAATGATCTCAAATCGAGAATCGGGAAGGGTCTTTAACATTACAAGCTCAGTGTTTTAGCAAAGAAAGTTTAACATTTTTACTGATTTTAGAGTAAATATGGTCTTGCGAAATTGCCATTAGGGGAGTCTGTAATTTTTGGCTAGAGCCAACTTCTTGACATATTAGCCCTGTTTATTTGACATAAGGTCCATTTTAACAGGGTTAATATGGATAAAAAGCTCATTTCGCAGGTTAGGCTCCTTAATCCCTGGCTTGAACTGAGTGGGACAAGCAGTGGCTTGTCCTGACGGGTCCTCGTCGAGCGGGCAAAACAACGCTAGGTAAGTATCTCGCCTCGCAATTTGTTGCCTCTAAACGGTATGAACAACTTCTTTATCTCAACTGTGATCTCTCACTTATTCGCCAGCAGCTTGGTGATCCCTTAGCAATAGTTGAGCTCATTACATACTTGGGGCTCAAGCGCCTAGTGCTCTTTATTGACGAGGTCCAGCGGCTGGAAAATCCAGGTCTGCTTTTAAAGGCGATTGCGGACCTGGAGCTTCCCTACAAAATGATTGCAACAAGCTCCTCGCAGCTTGAGATTAAAAGCAAGGTACAGGAATTTCTCACAGGTAGGCAGTTTGCTGTTAAAATCTTACCCCTTAGCAGTCAGGAGCTCGGGAAGGAGTTTGACTGGGAGAAGCAGGCAGTGTGGGGAGGATATCCACAAATTGTGACCAGTAGCCAGAAACAATTGCAGCTTGCTCAGCTCTATGAGAGTTATATCCAGAAGGATATCATAGAGATTTTAAAGGTGGGGAAGCCTGATGTTTTGCGGAAACTTCTTTCTTTAGTGGCTCACAGCTCGGGACAGCTGGTGAATTTCAATCAACTTGCTACAGATTGTCAGGTCTCGGCAAAAACAATCCAGAACTACTTGTCGATTCTAGAACAGACCTTTGTGCTCACTCGTATTACCCCATTTGTCGGCAACAAAAGGTCGGAGGTAACGTCTAACCCCATCTTTTACTTCATCGACAATGGATTTCGTAATTATGCATTGGATAACTTCACACCGGTAGCGGGAAGGCAAAACAGCGGACTCCTTATCGAAAGTCTTGTATTTCAGGAAATTTTTAAGTTTAGGGCGCAAAAGTTTCTTTCGTTTAATATTCACTATTGGCGGACGACATCTGGGGCGGAAGTTGACTTTGTTATCCAGCGAGGGGTAAAGGCGCCACTGCCCATTGAAGTTAAATTTCAGAATCTTTCTAGTCCGTCGATTACCCGTAGCTTTCGCTCCTTTCTGCAGGCCTACAAGCCTCCTCGGGCCGTTTTGATAAATAAGAATCAAATTGGCGAGGTGGAATTTGAAGGGTGCACGGTGCACTTCATTCCAATTGACCGTTTGGAAATTCTGTTTCAACTTATTGATAGCATTTTTTTACCACTCGCGAGGCGCGGAGAGCTCGGCCTCTAGCAGAACGCGATTGCGGCGCGCTTCTACTGCTTCCTTCCTCTTTGGTAGAGAGTTTTTAGGAGGATTAGCTGTAGCGAAAGGGTGTTCGTAAAACGTTCGATTTGGTCCATTCTGGAAGAGTCGTACACAAAAGGTTGGGTGGTATGCTTCTCTCCATTGGGGAATTGCACTCCCAAGGTTACGCGATACGTTGTAGCGACGAGGGCCGATGAGAGGAATAGAGTCCCGTTACGAATGGTTCCATTATGATCGATAAATCGAGACTTTACTTGTTTTCCGTCTCGCCCAGTTCCCAATGTTAATGTTGCATCTTTACGGTTGCCACGGACAAAATGCATCGCTTGAGAAATAAGGTCGAGGTTGAGTTCTTGGGTGGTCAGTTTGCGAGAGGTGTCCTGCAAAACGGGGCGTCGTGCAGTGATTTCATGTTTTTTATCATCAAAAAAAGCTTCTTGGGAGAAGTTGCTCGTGCGGACTATTATTTTTTCCGCGGATTTGCTTTCCGTCAACTTGGAGTGCATGACTTCCTGCCACGTTTCTTTTGTTTGTCTTTTGAAGGCGTCCAAGAAATTAAGAGCAATGCCAGTGATGTCTGAAGGAAGGGAATCATGTCCAGGGACCTTTTTTCCTTTCGCATACTCAACTGTCCGAGTGATATGGTTCAAGTAGCCAAAAGCTGTATCCATCGCGTCCGTATCAGCGTAATCTTTTTGGGCAGCGGGACGGCCATTCTGACCACCCTCTACGGGAGCGATGGTAAAATTGTCCTGAGTCAGAGAGGCTATCGAGCCTGTCGTATTTCCTTCTTGCAAGACCTCTTCCGCTAGCCCCCTCAGCGCTTCGAAGAATGCTTGCCGCAATTCAGTTGGAGGTTTTTCTTTATCTCGATGTGGGTCATCGGAACCGAGAGTACCTTTCTTTTTTGCTAAGCCTTGGGTAACAATAGCATCTGTGCCACTCGGCCAACAGACTTTGTGAGCTAAGAAACACGCCTCTACCCCTGTAGGACGCTCTTTCAAATAGGTAGTGAGTAAAAAAGGATACTCTTCTGTTTGAGAGGAGGGGTGCCAGGTGGTCATTACGGATATACCGGGAAGTATTTCCGTTAAAATGCCACCCTCGTTCTCCGAAGTACCTACGGCACGGCCCTGGCTGATCGATCGTAAAAAACCATTCAACGATGAATTGAGCTGTTTCAACGGTGGAAAAACAGAATGTTGGCAATATCGTTGTATTTTTGTAGAAAGTTTGGTTAGGCCATTTTTAAATGTGGGAGGAGTCTTCGGGACTGTTCCTAGGGAAAGCACTGCTGCCTCGAAAGATCGATATTGCTCTGATGGCACGGTGAACGAGACATCTCGTAAAAGGCGACTTTGCACGTGTTTGAATTGGTCCATGTTTTTGTGCCACTCAGTAAGGTCGGGCGCAGCATTTAGGAGAAAAGAGATCTCGTCGGTCTCTAGAAATGCACCTGTGCAAGATTTTAATTTGCGGAGAAAGTCTGCGAGCTGATGTGCTTGGCCGGCACTGAGCGGGCCTCTCCTCAGCGCTTGTATGAGTAGGTCTGATTCTTGGCCTGCACCCAATTCAAGAGAATCTAATCCGTCTGAAAATGCAGCAATTTCCTCGAACCTAACAAGCACAGCTTGCCTCACGGTTTCTTCTTTTGCTAGAAGAGTTTGCCAGAAGGCTTTATCGAGGGTTTGTTGACACTTGGTATAGAGTAGATTCTGAAGTTTGTAAAGGGAATGCTTGGCCACAAAGTCCTGAAATTCCTTAAAATCCAGTTCATCCCTATAGGTAGCTTGGGTTCCGTGATTGGGATAAAAATAGTCTGCTTAACGGAAGCTTTGAAAGCAGAGCTTCCACTCTGGTCCTACTTTTAGCGCAGTGCTCTCTCCATTCCAGTAGAGCGTCGAGAAAAGTGTAGTCTCCTGCAACGGAACCTTTGAAAAGAACCTTTAGAACCAACAACTGCTGTCGGTTTGTTAGGATTCTGGGGCGTTTTAGAAAATTGTATAAGACGCCGGCTCCTTCGTCTATTTCTAGCGTGAGCTCCCGCGTCGCTTCTTGCACAAACGGATTCTTTCCCAAATTAGGTTGACGCTGCTGGAGAAGTTGATACTCGGAAGTCGGCAGAGCAAAAATGAGCTCTCGTATTAATGCTCTTATTGACTTTTCGATTTTCACGTATTCGAAGAGGGCTGGATACTCTTCTTTTTTGAGGTCTTTAAATTGCAACGTTTCTGCATCAAAATCTTTAACACTTATTGCATTGAAAAGCTCTTGAAACAAAACACATTTTTTTACCGATAGGCAAAATATGTTAATGGGAATTCGGGTTGCAAAATGAGTATTAAACACGGTTTGAGAGCCAAGAATTGACAGGAATAGTTGAGCTATGGAGTTCTCAACTTCGGGTAGAGAAATTTGATTCAGTTCAGAGATGCGTAGAACGGAATCTTGTGAGAGTAGCCTCTCTTCTTCCCTGCCGATTGCTCTTGTACACAAGGAATAGAATCCTTCTATAGATAATCGATTTACAGTACTGATTTCTATCACCTTAAAATAATTAAACAACGGACGGTTGTTTAATTATACTCTGATATTGCATTAATAGTAAAGTTGATGTTGGTGAATTGACGAGGAGGTAACTTTGAAAAATCGCCACTTGGGCGGTGATTTTTGGCGCGCGCCGGGCATTGGACAAGCGGGGTCTGGCCCGTTCACTACGTCCGACGAATCTCCAGCATTGCACCGCCAAACCCGAGGTCTCTTCGGGAAGGAAGGTCACGAAGCGTGATCGTTACATTTATATTGCGCTTCAAAAGGAGCTGGGTGACCTCGGCACAGAGTGACCCCATAGCGGGGTACTGGCGGATGCATTTTACGCGTACACAAAGAGCTCGTTCCGTCATCTCTACCAGGGAGGCAACGTGCATGTCGTAGCTGAGCTTTGGTTTGCCCGCATAGGAAAACAGTACGTGTGCGGACAGCATGAGATCAACAGGCCTATCCCCATTCTTTAGATTTTGAAGGTTGGGCAGTGCTCCCTCGATATAGCATTCAGGATCGGATTTGAAGTGGGTGAGGAATTGATCAACAGTATCATTCATTTTATAGACCCAAGCTCTCGGTTCTCCCGGAGCCGTCTCTTCTTTCTCGGGGCGCCCGATAGCCGCACGAAACAAGGCAGCATCGTGAAGAGCTTTTGTACGCAGTACCTCCGGCTTCTGTCCGTAGCAAGGATCGACGGCACATGCCTCTATCCCAGCAGCTCGCAGCGATGCGGTAAACAAAGCAGGTCCACCACCAACATCCACAATAGTCTGACCCTTAAGCGCTCTGGGATCCTTAGGCAGGTTAAACATCACACGATAGGCCTCATAGGTGCGACCAAGAAAGAGGGGACTTCCCCAGGTGTCGACGATATTGTCCACTGGACCGAGCTCTGAAGGTCTTTTTGTGCGACAAGGTTCCGCCTTTTTGTTATAAGACGTCACAAGCTCGATAGCTTCACGCCGCGCAGCCAGTGGTGTGCGGTCAATGACTGAACGCATCTTCTTCCACTGCGTGCTGAGCATAGCCCCACTGCGTGCTGAGCATAGCCTCAGATCGTGCGCGACCATAAGTCAGCGCCACGTGTGTCGCCACACGCGCTGCACGCGCAGCGGCTGGCAGGTCATTCATGCGCTGAATGTGCTCCGCTCGACGGGCCCCTGCCGTTAAAACGGATTGAGATGTCTCCGGTAATTGAGTCGTGGGCAGTGTCTGAGGGGATGTTGTGATTGCGCTCATGATCTATCTTCCTCGTATGAACCTTGTAAACTGAAGGAACGATCCTGCCAGGTTCCTCCTAGTCGTGCAATCTAAAAGGAAACCTAGGCAAAAGGAGTTTTATTCCGCGACTGCGGACGGTTGAGGTTCCAAAGCGCACGTCTCTAGTACCCGCCTCCGCGGGTACGATGGTTTTTTGCCAAATACCCACAGGCAGTGCCCTCTAAGTGGTTTCGGCCAAAGGGCCGAGCTCAGCCACTTGCACACGCCCCTTATTCTTCATTTTTTCTATGTACGGAAAAGCGTTGCCCTCGTAACATCACCCTTCTAGTCAATCAATCAAAGAAAGGAAGTGCCATGTCAGGACCAGATGCTCTTCTTCGGACCGAAAATTCACAACCTGTTAACGAGGTGGATGAAACTGATCAAAATTTATCCAAAGGAAGTTTAAACGGGCGCACGGTAAATACCACATCGACTAAGCACTCTAGATACCCTACTGACATAGGCCCTAAGTCCCTATTGGCTGGCTTACGGGACTCAGTTTTTGGAGAGTATAAACATCCACGAAAAGGACACGTTGAGTCCGGACATGCAACTTTGGATGGACATAATTTTTTTTCTTTTGAGGCGCATGTTTCGTGGCCTAGTGGCGAGGCTTTGTCTTTTGAATGGAGTCCGCCGAAGCGCTGTCTCCAACAGAAAATTTCAGTGAAACAGGTGAAATATTCCAAAAAAATAATTCCAAGTTCCGAATTCTTTCAGGCTAGAGTGGAACAAATAAAGAATCCCAAAACGGGTGAACCTAGTCAAAAGGTCTTTCTGCAACTATATGAAGACTAGAGAGACAGGGCATTCCAATTATTTGGTGGTAATACGCTTTGCCGTTTCGTACAACTCCGGAGCCCCTAAGCGCACAAAATCATCCCTCTTAGCATCGTATCCGTCGTAGTGCACCATCCCCCTAGCCATATAGCAGAAAGCAACTGCGTCACCGTCCACCGGAGCACCCTTTTCATCGTAGAAAGAAAACCGTAAATCGACACGGGAAGCTGGAAATGGATACTCCGCTAAAAAGGGGCGAATCTGCTCGTCGCGATTGATTTCCCGGAGAAACCGTTCCATAACTCTTACGAATAAATCTCGCATCTCTGGCTGCAGCAGTCGCTGCTTTCCCTCAAACGTAAAGGCTATGCCTTTCACGTCGCTAAGCAGCGCGGCCCCCCAGCCACCAATCACTAGATTTTCATTGGCTGCGATCTCGTCAGCTAGCGGCAGTACGATGCGATATGTTTCGCGGACGTGAGGCTGGTGCTCTTGCTCCTGAGAGCACGCTATAGCAATCAACATGACCAAAGCCCATAGGGCAGGATGTAAGTTCTTAGATTTCATTACCATACTCTCCCATGTTCTTGCTGAAAGGCGCGACCATCCGTACGCAAGTCCTTAAGATATGGTCCCTCAAAAAGACTGTGACTGAACAGCTCTCCAAAAGAGGCTGCATCATTGCCTGTTAAATGAAAATAATTAGACTTTCGTCCTAAAAAAGTTCGCGAGAACCAATTAGTTCCTCTGCCGAAAAGGGACACGCCGTCCATATCTGCGGCAACACAAAACACACTGCGAAACAAGTCTTCTGGGTAGTCTGCCGGTGATCCAGTAGCTCGGACATCGATTCTTCCTGCAAGCTCATTGGGAAGCATTTTACCTGCGTTAATCGTATGAGCATTACCTCCGCTTTGGGCGCGATGATCGATGCTCCCTTTAGGGCCCATTTCATCAAATAGTTGCGCCCACGTGTCACGTAAAGCATAGGATTCAGCATATACTACTCCATTTATAGCACGGTCTGTCTTAATTAAATCCGCTACCAAACCCTGTGAAGGGCTTCCAATTACGGATACATTTTGTCCACCGTATAGATCGGACGTGGCCCACCCCTGCTGAATATTCTCTTCGCCGGTTGTTAGGATGCCGCCTATGTGGGTCCTTCGTCGATCATCGTTTACTTCACCTTGCCCAACAGTGACTGTGAAAACTCCGCTCAAATCAGCATCTGGACTCCTCTCCAAAGGTCTACCGTGAGCATCTCTCTTGAGTCTGTATTTCTTGTACTCCGTCTCTGACGAACCATTTGCCCATTTTTGAACCCTATCACGCCCCCTCGACCAGAATGAGGACTCCTGTTCATCCTCTAAACCAAACGCGTCAAAACCGTTTAAGGGATTATTATGAACATAGGCAAAAAGATTCGGGCCATCTTCATAGCCGTTTGGATCGGGAGATATCCAGCGGCCCGTATTGGAGTCGTAATAGCGGTGACCGAAATAACTCCATCCTGTTTCAGGGTCGACCCGTTTACCTTGAAAGCGCCAGGGTGAGGTGATCTCTCCCGTCAGGCTTTCCTCTCCAAACGCCATATAGCTCATTTGTGCCGCAACTTTTCCTGAGACCGAGTGAACAAGGTAAGCAATGTCACCACGATAGTTATGGATTGCCGCGTACGAGACTCCTTCAATCTCGACGGCTACAGTTTGACCGCGTTCAGGTCCCTGATGAGAGGCCAAAATGCGAAGTTCCTTTAGCTGGTTTTCTTCCCAGCAGCCAATTTCCCGCTCTCCGTCATAGAGATATTTAATAACGACACCATTTGGAAGTTTTTTGCTTGTTCTTCGATGCAAGCCATCATAAGTATAGCAAAAAATGTCGTTGTTCTTTTCAACTCTAATAAGCCGATCTAAGGCATCGTAGTGGAGTTTGGTCTGATTCCTACCCCATGTAATTGTTGTCAGATTGCCACTCTGGTCGTATTCAAATGAACGCTCTCCATCGCGCGTTGGCAGATTCCCGCGCACTATTTTTGTATCCGATTGGTTTCGCAACAGGCGGTTTTGGAGAGAGTCATATTCATAGGAGTCATCAACCTCTCCAATTTCCCGTATTAATTGGCCCAAAGAATCATATTGATAGCTTGTGCAAGTAGCGCCATGAGTCAAAGTACTAAGTTGCCCATTGGTATCATAGGTAAGAGCCTCAGTATGTTTATCGAAAGTGTGACTCCCCAGCCTTCCTCCTACACTCCACTGGAGCTGTTGTATTCCGGCAATCCCAATGTGTCGAAGCGCCGTAGGAATGCTCTGTCCATCTCTTGCCTCGATTTGGTAGGTCCAATCTTTACGTACCTGCCACAACCCCTGCGAAGTGTAGGAGTAGTCCACAGTTGACTCGTCCGGCAGGGTTAGCAAGGTTCTCTGCCCTAGCTGGTTGTATTCGCTGCTGAGTTGTAGCCCATTTTCGTGCTCTTCTGAAAGGAGCAAACCATCAATTCCTAGTAGTCGTATAGTCCCGTCAAGCTGAACCATATAGCCGCTCTTATTATAGCCATATTGGTGGTCGACGCTCCCATCTGCGCTATGAACCCGGCTAATTCGAGCAGCAGCGTCGTATTCATAATACAGTGTCGCACCGTTGGCTTTCCGGAGAGTTGATTTCTGCCCAAATTGGTTGTAGTCGTATAGCGTCTGTTTCGTTCCGTTCTCATCTACTTCTACGATGCGTCCACCGGGCCCCAATCGCCAAGAAAGCGTCCAGGTGCCGCGTTCGGCTCCCGTAGTAGTATGCAGCAGGTTGTGCTCTTCATGAACCTTTACCCCAGCAGGATCGTACCAAAGGGAGACGGACTGTACTTTACCATTACCAGGCGCATAACGCTCCTGTCTTACGATCCTGTGGTGGCAATCTTCAAGCTCGACGAGCTGATTTCCCATGGGGTCGATTGTCGTGCGCCTAAGGACCTGTTGACCCTGCCCATTATCTACAGACTCATAGAGGAAATGAGTTTCTTCCCCATGTGCGTTCCGCTCAAGCGTCGGTCGTCCCCTTTCATCAAACTCGGCCCCAATAGTGTCCCATAGTCCTTCCCCGCGCCGCTTTTTTATCTCGACAAGGTTGCCAGCGATATCGTATCGGTAGAGAACCATCTCTTCAAGTTCGTTTACCCACTCCTGCGTCTTTCGTCCAAGAAAGTCGTAACGGAAAGATCGCACCCTCCACGAGGTTGCATCAATGGCTTTGCGGACTTCAGCCAGACGACCGAGGGAGTCGTAACTACTCTGTGTGACTCTGTTCCCCTCCGAAGCATGTGGACTTTGAATAATCTCGCTGCTCAACCTACCTGCATCGTCATATCGATAGCTAGTGATAACTCCCTCTGGATCAATTGTTTGAATTCTTTCAAACGTGTTGTATAGATGGATTGTTCGTCCAATAAAGGCACCGTTTTCACCGAAGATGCTTATCGAAGCTAGACGCCTAAGGGCGTCGTACTGATATTCCTCCGTGAGCCCCATTCGGGTTGCCTTACGTAAAATGGTTCCATTTAGGTTATATAGGCTATTCTCTTCGGTGCCGTCGGGAAACTTTACTGAGACTAGAT
>JBFIDQ010000013.1:0-20000 GCA_041603795.1 Chlamydiales bacterium | reverse complement strand
GACAAATTGCCGAAAAGGCGGCTTCTTTGGAGATGCCGGCCGTAGCACTTACGGACAATGGGGCTCTCTACGGGGGAGTGGACTTCTTTAAGGCGTGCAAGAAGAAGGGGATCAAGCCAATCATCGGTTTTGAGGCGTACCTTGCGCCGGATTCGCGTCACGAAAAGAAACGGATGCCGGGACGCCCTAATTACACGTCGCTGGTGCTGCTCGCAAAAAATGAAGAGGGATACCGAAATCTCTGTCGACTCTCTTCTAAGGCCTCTCTGGAGGGGTTCTATTACTACCCACGCGTCGATAAGGAACTTCTGCAACTTCATCGGGAGGGGATTATCTGCCTTGTGGGAGGGACTTCGAGTCACCTCGGCCATATAGCCACCAATGGCACTGTGGAAGAGCTTCGACAGGAAATGATCTGGTACAGAGAGTTGTTTGGAGCTGACTTCTACCTCGAATTGCAGCGCCATGAGATGTCGGAAGAGGCGCTGCAGGCAGACGGTTTCTATCAAGAGATGTGGCTGGTCCAAAAGTACCAGGGGTATTTCGAAAGACAACAAAAAGTAAATCAACTGTTTGTTGAGTTGGGAAGGGAACTCTCTATTCCTTATCTGGCTACAAATGATAGCCACTACCTCGAGCGTGAGGACTGGACGTCACACGAGATTCTACTCAATGTGCAGTCGGGGGAACCGTGTGAGATATGGGAAAAAGATGCGACGGGGCAGCCACAGTTTCGTATCCCAAATCCAAAACGCAAGACGTACCCGTCTCACGAGTACTACTTCAAAACACCTCAGCAGATGGCAGAAATCTTTGCAGATCTCCCGGAGGCGTTGTCGACGACGCTAGAGGTGGCGGAGAAATGCCAGATGGAACTGGACTTCGATACGAAGCACTACCCTGTCTATGAGCCGCCAGCTCTCGTTGGCCGTACTTACGATGCAGAGGAGCAGAAGCAGAAGGTTGATGAGTTCCTAATGCAACTTTGTGAGGAGGGGATTCCAAAGCGTTATACTCCGGAACGCTTGGAGAAGGTAAAAGAAATCCACCCAGATCGTGATCCCCTTGAAGTAGTGCGGGAGCGCCTAGAATACGAGATGGGTGTAATCGCCCCAAAGGGGCTATGTGACTACCTCTTGATTGTATGGGACTTCATCCACTGGGCAAAGACCAGCGGAATCCCCGTTGGACCGGGTCGCGGATCCGGTGCGGGATCGATCATTCTCTATTTGATCGGGATCACTGACATCGAGCCGCTTCGCTTTTCTCTCTTCTTCGAGAGATTCATTAACCCGGAACGGGTCTCCTATCCCGATATCGATGTCGATATCTGCATGCAGGGACGTGACAGGGTCATTGAGTACACGGTCGATAAGTATGGGGCGAGTAACGTCGCCCAAATCATTACGTTCGGCACGATCAAGGCAAAATCAGCCCTCAAGGATGTAGGAAGGGTCCTCTCGGTGCCTTTGTCGAAAGTCAATGCGGTCGCCAAGCTTGTGCCGGAAGACCCCAATATGACCCTCGAAAAGGCGCTGGAGATCGATGCGGATCTGTTGAGAACTTATCAGGAAGATGAGGAGATCAAGAGGATCATCGATATCGGTCGCAGACTGGAGGGGGCGGTGCGAAGCACTGGAATTCATGCCGCTGGGGTGATCGTGGCGGGGTCGCCACTGACAGATAACATTCCTATCTGCCGGGCAAAAGACTCAGATCTCTCGGCGACGCAGTACTCGATGAAGCCTGTTGAATCGGTAGGGATGCTAAAGATTGATTTTCTCGGACTCAAAACACTGACGTCGATTCAGATTTGTGTCGATGCGATCAAGAAGAACAATGGGGTCGAAATCGACTGCGTGAACCTTCCTCTGGACGATATCCCTACGTTCGAGTTGCTCAACCAGGGTAAAACCCTCGGCATCTTTCAAATGGAATCCGGCGGGATGCAGGATCTTGCGAGACAACTCCACTTGGATAAGTTCGAGGAAATCATCGCGGTGCTGTCGTTATATCGTCCAGGACCAATGGATATGATTCCGTCCTTTATCGCGCGGAAACATGGGCGTGAGCCGATTGAATACGATCACCCATGGATGGAGGAAATTCTGTCGGAGACCTACGGAATTATGGTCTACCAGGAGCAGGTGATGATGATCGCCCAAAAATTGGCGAACTACTCACTCGGTGAGGGTGATGTTCTTCGTCGAGCCATGGGAAAAAAGGATGCGGAGCAGATGGCGCAGGAACGCCAAAAATTCACAACTGGAGCTGTGGACAATGGAATCGATGCAGATACGGCTTCGGCGATTTTTGACAAGATGGAAAAATTCGCTGCGTATGGCTTCAACAAGTCACATGCAGCCGCCTATGGATTCATTACCTACATTACGGCCTACCTCAAAGCAAACTACCCTAAGGAGTGGATGGCGGCACTGATGACGTGCGATCGTGACGATACGACGAAGATCGCGAAGTTCATTGGGGAGGCGCAAAGCATGGGAATCGATATCCTGCCGCCAGATATTAATGAGGCGGGATCGATATTTACGGCGTCGCCACGGGGTATCCGTTTTGCGATGTCGGGAATCAAGGGGGTCGGACAGGGTATTGTGGAGGCGATTCTTGAGGAGCGCGAAAAGAATGGACCGTTTGAAAGTCTCTACAGTCTCTTTAAAAGGACGGATCCGCGAAAGGTAGGCAAGAAGGCCGTCGAGATGATGTGCGAGGCTGGATGCTTCGACTTCACGGGGTGGGGACGTGATGCGATGCGGGAAAGCGTGGAGGCGATGCATGCTGCGGCGGTAAAAGAGGGTAAGGATGAGGCCGCGGGAATGATGAGCCTCTTTTCTCTTCTCCCGGAAGAAGATACGCAACGCTTCGTAAAACCACCAAAGGTGATTGCTCCGCGAAATGAGAGGGATACACTTCTCAAGGAAAAAGAACTCCTTGGGTTTTTCCTTACGGGGCATCCTATGAAGGAGTTCCAACCCTACCTAAAAAGGCTCTCGTGTGCCTCGCTAAAAACGATCTCTGAGATGACACAGGACACGATTATTCGTGCGGCTTTCTTGGTGGAGGAGGTGGCCACTCGTATCGCGCAGAAGTCACAAAAGAAATTTGCTATTCTTAAAATTAGCGATGGACTTGAACGCTATGAGTTGCCAATCTGGCCAGATGTCTATGAGCAGTCGAGTGAGCTCCTGGGAGAGAACAGGCTGCTCTATGCGGTGCTCTCTGTTGAGATGCGCGATGGCGCGCAGCGGCTCTCATGTCGTTGGCTACAGGACCTCACTAGGGTCAGTGACGCGATGGTGGCGGCGTGCGACCAGGCATTTGATAAGGAAAAGCTCCGTATGGAAAAGATGTCATTTATAAAAAAAATGGGGCCAAAGAAGGTGGAGGAGAAACCGAAACTTGCGAAGAAGCCGGCGAATGCACAAATGACGATCGCTCTCGATTTGGAAAAGACGCGACTCAGTCATGTGGTCAAGCTGCGAGACTTACTCGCGACGGAGGCGGGTCCAACTAGCGTGGAGGTGATATTTCAATCGCCACGGGGTGAGGTGGCAACGCTCTTCTCTGCTAAAAAAATCAAGACGGAAAAGACTTTGTTGGCGTCACTCAACGCCCTTCCAAATGTCGCGAAGGTGGAGGTCTCATAGGACCATGACCGTCTATATCTATGACGACACAGGGGTGAGCGGGGTCTATCGCGATGAGATGTTGAAGGCGTTGGTCAAAACGGACTATCCGCTCGCTCTCATCGACGCGAAAACGCTAGCTCTGACGACGTGGCAGGAGCGCTGTGTGTGCCTGGTTTTTCCAGGTGGACGCGACCAGGAGTATCACAAGAAGTTGAAGGGGCTCCCAAATGCCCATATTCGATCCTACGTATTGAGCGGTGGCAGATACCTGGGGTTCTGTGCGGGGGCCTACTATGCGTGCGAGGAGATTCAGTTTGAGAAGGGAACTGATCTGGAGGTGACGGGAAAAAGGGAGCTGGGCTTCTACAGGGGCCTAGGAACGGGTTCGATTCACCCTTGGCCGTACAAGTACGAGGAGTCGGAAGGGATGCAAACAGTGGATCTTTTGACACCTAAGGGTACGTTAAAAACCATGTACCATGGGGGATGCGTTTTTTCTGGGGATAAGGGCGCGGAGATTCTAGCTACTTATTCAGGAAAACATGCGGGGGGAAAGCCTGCAATCGTGGCCTGCAAGGTCCAAAAGGGACTTGCTGTTCTTTCCTCTGTACACCCGGAATTCTCTTTGCAGGCACTGAAGAAGGTTTGCCCTGCAGTCGCTGCACAACTGAAAAGCAGTGACAGAGGTGATCTGTTGAACTTGATTCTAGGGCGAGCTGGATTGGTAGAGCAAAAACAAATGTAGTTTGCGACAAACAGACGGTTTTGTTACCAAGTGGTCTTTCTTTTTGAATCACCGGGGGACTCTGTCGTGAACATTCGAACTACTCTGCTCGTTACGCTGCTTGCGGCGAACTTCGCCATTTGCGAGGCGATGCCGCCGCTTCAATGGGACCTAATGGCAAAAATGAGCGCTTCTGCGGATGAGGAGTTGCAGGAGCCTGTTACTCTGTTTGATCTGGAGGATCCGGAGGAAAAAAGACTTCGCATTTTGGGCCTGGAGGACAATCTGAACAAGGGGGTCTTTGGTCAGCCTCACGCGGCTCGCACAACGGCCAATGCAATTGTTCGCTATTTTGCTGGTGTAAGTGACCCTGAGCAGCCGATCGCAAATTTTCTCTATTTAGGTCCGACGGGCGTGGGAAAAACGGAGTTGGCAAAGGTCCTTGCGGAACACCTTACGGGCACACGCCACAAAATGCTCCGCATGGATATGTCGGAGTATTCGGTGGGCGAAACTGTTTGGCGTATCATTGGCTCGCCTCCGGGTTACGCGAACCACCAAAGTGGTGGGATGCTGACCAATTACGTGCGTAGGAATCCGCAATCGATCATCCTACTCGATGAGATCGAAAAGGCGCATTCCGACGTTCACAAGCTCTTTCTAGGGGTGCTGGATGAGGGGCGCATTAAGGATAATCGGGATCGGTGGATCGATTTCACGCAGTGTGTGTTCATCATGACATCCAATATCTCAGCACAAACCATCCTGGAGCTGGATCGGTCCGGTTATGATCCGGATGAGATCCTGAAGGAAATTCAGTCGAATCTCATTTACCAGCTCTCCCCGGAGCTCTTCAATCGACTCGAACCAGTGATCTTTAAGGGACTCCAACCTGGGGTGATGGAGGATTTGACTCACAAATTTCTCGATCGAGTAGCCGCCAATCTGTGGGGGAATTGCGAAATTGAGCTGACCTTTACGGAGCTCGTGGTGGACTACCTCATCGAAAATGGCTTTAGCGCCAATCTAGGAGCACGTCCCTTAAAACGCCTCATCGATAGAGAAATCATTTCCGCGGTGGCGTATGCAATCGTGGAACACAGCTATCGGGCACTTGACCGACTAGAGCTCGACTATGTCGATGGTGTTTTTGAGGTGAACTATCTTGGACAACAGCCTGTCGTGGATGATCATGATGAACTTTAAACGATTAGGCTGCCTACTTCTTCTTCCTTTTCTTCTGTGTGGCGAAGAGAAGGGCGAATTGGAAACAAGAGAGGCTCGCATCACCTACTTGTTGCCTGAGGACTGTTCGGACCCGGAAAACAGCACCCCACATGCGATTACAGAGGATGACACCCTTTGGATGTTTCTCTCACCTCCCAAAAAGGTGGCCAAACTAAGAGAGGGTGATCTCGTAAAAATTTGGGAGGGGGCTGTTCAGGGGTTGATGTTTCAGGAGAAAAGAGACCTCCATTTCTCTGTTGTTTCTCTTGGAACAGTCAAGGGGGCCCCAGCGACTATCGCTGCCTGCGGCGAGATTGCTGGCGGATGGAACTATCTTCTCATCAACAACAAGGCATACCAAGGCATTTCTCTGCCGGTGACCTATGACGATGGCGAAGAGGAGTGGGTGCCTTCATTGGCGGCAGGTTGGTATCCAGGCGATCAGGTCCTTTTCGTTCCACGCGGAAACCGCTACCTCAACTTGGTTAATACGGACCTCCGAGAGGTTGCCCTCGCTAATGCCCCAGTTCGCACTAAGAGGTTGGCGATCGAAAAGAGTCGACATCCAGAACATGACTTAACAGATGGTGCTACATGGACCGTATTCCCTGAGTTTTCGTTTAGTGTGGAGGTGTGGGACAAACGTGACACGCTTCGGGGCTTTCGCAAGGGACTAATCGATTGGTTTCAGGGCTCACAAGAGGCAATGGATGAGTATCTAGGGATGCTTCTGACCGTCTTTGGCGACCCAGGGTGGGAGAGCACGGAAGATATCGAGACTCTGGTGTGCTTCAACATCGAGAGCAACGAGCTAGCGGTATTCTGGCGAAGAAAGGAAGCCTAGTCTTCGTTTCGGCGACTTTCACAAGTTCGGCATTCTGCTCTTCTTTAGTGACTTGCGATGTCGCTCTCTTGAGTAAAAGCCGATTGGGCCCAAACCAAAAGAGCGTGCCTTTCAAATTTATTGCACGGTTTTTTTTTAACGCGGAGGCGCGGAGTCCGCAGAGGAACGCAGAGGGATTCCTTTTGCTCACAATAACCCGGGCAAAGGGAAGTCCTCAGCGCTCCTCTGCGGACTCCGCGCCTCCGCGTTAAAAAAAAACCGTGCAATAAATTTGAAAGGCATCTTTTAGGCGACCAGGTACAGCTTGGACCAACTTAACTCAACTTGGATCGCTATGAATCTGTGCCAATCGGATCCACTGTTCCAGCCCAAGCTCCTCGGGGCGAGCCTCAGGGGAAATGCCAACGGACTCCATTTGCTCTACTGACAGAATCCCTTTGAGTGAGCCGCGCAGCATCTTGCGACGTTGCCCGAATGCGGTCCGCGAAATAAGAAAGAATCGCTTTTCATTAACAGGCGGGGGAGGCTGAAGTGCTATCTGAATGACTGCACTCTCGACTTTTGGAGGGGGAAAGAAGCATCCTGCTTTGACGCGAAATCCATACGTCGGCGTGCCAAAAAAACGTAGGAAAACGGACAGGGAGCCGTAGATGCGGTTTCCGGGAGGAGCGGTCATGCGCCGCCCTACTTCTTCTTGCACCATCACCGTTAGCGACTCGATCTGCTGGTGCATGGGAAGGAGTCGCTCTAGAATAGGTGTGGTGATGTTGTAGGGAAGATTGGCGATCACCTTGGCTCTTCGGTCTCCAATCGCTTCTGAGATGGGAAACTCGAGAATGTCGGCGCACTCGATGTGAAGACGGTCGCTTTCGATACGCTTCAAGCCATCTGCCAGGACGCGATCCTTCTCTACTGCGATGACCTCGGCGCCTGCAGCGAGAAGCTGCTCGGTGAGCGCTCCTGGTCCGGGTCCAATTTCTAGCACGAGATCGCCCGGCTGTACGTTTGCCAGGGTGGTGATCTTTTGCAGAATATTACCATCGATAAGAAAGTTCTGAGAAAGTGCCTTGGTAGGCGAAATTCCGAGTCCCTCTAGGTATGTGCGTAGTTCGCTTGGTCGAAAAATAGCCATCAGTTAAGGAGAAAGAGCTCCTCGCCGCTCCCATCTAGGCTGTAGAGCGATTCCACTTCGAATTTTTCACGAAGTTCGGCCATGTAGACCTCTCGCTCCTTTTCGACCGCCTCCTGAACGAGGCGCTCGTGGAATTTGTTTTCGACGTCGGAAAACTGAGGCAGATCAGGTGTTGTCTGTGCGTCGACTGCATAGATGCGGAAAAGACGATCGCCTTGTCGAGAAAGCTGCATGAGGGGCGGACTAATTGTTTCGGGTTCGAGTCCGTTGATTCCTTCCCAGTGCGTATCTGAGATGGTGCTGCGGGTCCGTTCAATGGGCTTCGATAGGGAAAGAGTCACCCCTTCCTCTGCTAGCTCTTCGGTCAATTCTTCTAACGTTCCGTTGCTCTTACTTGCCTTCTCATAGACGGCCGCTGCGACGAGAGCTGCGCGCTCGTGGTCGTCACCACGTACGGATAAAACGCGATAGGTCCAGCTTTCTTTGCCCTCGTTTTCGCAGCAGTAGCCTTCAAAGGCGTGTCGCACGGCCGCCGGACCAACGGTATTGATGGCTCTTGAGTTCACGCGAATCATAAGCATGCGACGCAAGGCAATTTCTTCCTTGATGAGTCTCCACGCCTCGTCGAAGGTGAGCCCTTGGTCGTCTAGGGTGCTGAGCATATTCGGACCAAAAGCCTGCTCCATTTCTTCGCGAACGTCGGCATGAGGAACAGGAAGCTTGCGTTCTTCAGCGTCGGAAAGAATCAATTGCCGCGTGACGAGGTCTTCAAGAATCGTTTTCCAGCTGTTCACGTAGTATTGCTGGCGCGCTTCAGGGTTGTTTAAGTATTGCGGGTAGTTGTGATCAAAGCTTTGATCAAGTGACTGGGTAATGTCACGTACGGATACGGCTTTGCCATCGACCCTAGCAAGAATACGGTTTTGTACGGTAAGGGAGGGGGCCGCCCAAGCGGAGCTGCTTAAGACAAGTAAAGATAATAATATTTTTTTCATCATCGCATCCGGGTTACGCGCAAGATTCTATCAAGAATGAGGATTTATTTGAAGTCGAAGCTGTTGTCCGAAAAAACCGTCCATTCCGCCTTCAGTTGGCAGCGAGACAAACGGCTCTCCTACGGCTACTAGTCCAAGTTCCTTTTCAAAAAAGGCAACTTGCTCCTGATTCTCTTCGTCAAGCAGACTGCATGTTGCATAGACAAGGGTGCCATTTGGCTTAAGGTAGCGGATTGCTTCTGTCACGATCTCACGCTGGAGTCTCACTAATTCGTCCAAGTGATCTTGGCTGAAGCGCCACTTCATGTCGGGATTGCGACGCAAGGTGCCAGTGCCCGAACAGGGGGCGTCAACAAGAACCCAGTCCATTCGCGTTTTCAACCGCTTGAGGCGGGAACGCTCCAAAAATTGAACGTTTTGTGCGCCAGCACGCCTTAGTCTCTTCTTGGCCTCCTGCAAGGCGTGTTCGCGAATATCAAAGAGGTAAAGCTGACCTTTTCCGTCCAGCTGTGGCGCGATTGCCAGGCTCTTTCCACCGGCTCCAGCGCAGTAGTCGAGGACGTGATCGCCGGGGGTGGCTTCGACCAACTGAGCGAGCAACTGACTCCCTTCATCCTGTACTTCAAACAGCCCCTCTTGGAATTCGGGAAGGGAAAAGAAGGCAAGGCGCTGTCTGAACTGGATGCCAACAGCTGAAATAGGGGTGGGTGCAACCTCTGCGGTCTTGGCAAGCCGTGCAAGGAGCTTATCGCGTGGAATTTTGGCCGAATTGGCACGAATCGTGGGTGGTGCCTGGGTATTGCTTGCTAGGCAAATAGATACGGCCTTCTCCTCACCGTGACTCTTAGCGATGAGATCAAACAAGTTTTTGGGAAAGCTCACGCGGTCGTGGTCTGCAAGATCGCGCTTGTCCCCTTCTTCTTGTATATCGAGAGACAAAGCGAGATCGAGTCGATCAGCCCAAGATGGGGCCCCTTCACCGATAGCGTCAAGTAAACCTTGCCACCTCACGAGGTCGTAAACTTGTTGAGAAATCTCTCGGCGATCTTTTGAGCCTAGTGCCTTGTGCTGCCGGTAGTAGGCGTGCACAAAGCCGTCAAGTGGACCCCTATCGGGATCAAAGGCTTGCAGGATTTCTAAAACGTGATGTTGGCGAAAAGGACGATTGGACATGGCAAAAAGTTTACCACAAAGGAGATAAAAACTTAACTTCTTTTCGAAAGGCGCTAGGCTCTCCCTGTTTGAACGCAAAAAAAGATTGTTGATGGATAGTTTTTATTTCGTGTATATTTAAAATGGGAAATTAAAATTACACGAAAAAAATGGTACGACCATGATCTACCGTAGACGCCGGCTTGAACTTGCTTGGAAGACGCTTAAGGATTACATGAATGAACGAGGCGAAGAGGTGAAATTTCCAAGGGAAGTGCTATGGGATTCACGACGATAATTTATTCTTATAAAAGCAAAAGACAGGTCCGTTGGACCCGTCTTTGTCAGTACAGAGTTAAGTGAGGGGACAGAGACTATCGCCTGCCACCGCCAATAGCTTCGTGGTGAGGCGAGGGCCCTTGGCCGGGCCTCCAGTGGTTTTGGGCCGGAGGAATCGCTCTGGCTTTCATTTTTGGCTTGCGTCTTCTGAGTGGTCCTTGTGCTGTCGGTCCTACGGCTGGACGACCACGACGCTGTACCGGGGAGAGGCGGCGAGGTTCCTGTGCACGACCTCCACCAATGGCTTCGTGCGCGCTGGGTGCGGGAAGCTCACGGTGTAAACGGGGACGGCGTCGATCAGTCCATGGTACAGCTACGGGATGTGCTGGTCGACGTGTGGCTTGTGGCCACGGCCCATTCACTACAACGACTCTTGGAACCGGACGTGGGGCCGCTGGGGTCACTACAATCCTTAATGGTGGGGCAACTCTATTCCTACCTACATAAACAGTAGGTCTGACAATCGGACCCGGCGCTCCATCTCCATCAAATGCAGAAAGCAGAGCGAGTGTCGCCCAGCAGATGCCGGCTGGTACAATCCATACGGGAGAATGAAGAGCGCTTGCTACTGAAAACGTGATTGCTAGTGCGGCAAGGGCTACTTGACAGGCTCTAAAATTCGTAGAGCCATCGGGTGCGTGAGCCTGGTTTGGCTGGGCACCGAATGCGGGGTTGTAACGTGGTGGGCCCCCTGGGGCTGTTGGTTCTGGCATCATATTAAAATTCCTTTTTTTAGTTATTTAGTGATTACTCTACGCACTCGCCACGAGCATAGTCATCCATGGTTACATTGATGAGAATGTACGGCTTGCTTCGAGACAACCAGTTGTTTCTATTGTTATTTCCGATGATAATCGTATGGTTTTCTTCCCAGTGGCGAGTGATGCTGCGGTCAAAGTATGATAGATCCCAAACAGTGCCGTCGCTAAGCCAGACCCAATTATAATACCGGTCGATGCAGATGATCGAAACTGTGCAAGCGCCGTAGTAGTCAGGTGCCAATACTAGATTGACATCAGCATCTTGGCCAACAGTTTGGTTGATCAATACATAGCGGTAAGGGGAGCCTTCCCTTTCGTTTTGAGAGACCAGTATCTGGTCGCCAGCTTGCCAATCATAGTGAACAGAGGCCTGGTCCTGTGGGTCAATTGCCCATTCAGAGTCATCCTCAAGCTTACAAACGTCTGTAACCAACGTAAGCTGGTGTATAGAAGGGTAAAATTCAAAGACAGGGCCATTGGCATGAGCTGAAGCAGCGCCTGTTAGGCCAATACTGGCTGTTATCAAAAACATTAATTTGTAAATGTATGACATGGACTAATTTCCAGTGGTGAGTTAAAAAAGTAGCGCTATTGTAGCAGAATAGGATTAAGAGAATATAAAGAGTGGATTTTGGCTCATAAATATTTTTGTTCGATAAAATTCTATCATTCTATACGATGCAAAAAAACGAGGTACATCATGCAAGCGGCTGCTTCCTTGCTGGGGCGTATTTTGCTCTCAGCCATCTTTCTTCTCTCGGGTTTCAATAAGATTGGTAGCTGGGACTCCACTGCTGCCTACATGGCAACTCATGGCATGCCGCTAGTCTCCTTTTTTCTTCTGGGAGCGATATTCCTGGAGTTGGTCGGGGGGACAATGGTGCTGATCGGCTACTATACTAAACTCGGGGCTCTCCTGCTTCTCCTCTTTCTCTTGCCGGCCACCTTCATTTTTCACGCTTTCTGGGCGGTACCTGAGGCTATGGTCAAATTGCAGATGATTATGTTTCTTAAGAATCTCGCCATTATGGGCGGTCTTCTCCATCTATATGCTACGGGACCGGGAAGACTCAGCCTCGATCAATAAGCTGGAAACTGCTAACCTATTTATCACTTAACAAGTGGTGCAGATGGAGTTCCTGAAGTCCGATTACGGCTCGCTTTCGCCGATTACCCAGATCCTAATGATCGTAGGGGCTTTCTTTATTGTTGCGTTTGGTCAGCCAGCCTGGGTTCCTCCACTTGGGCTCCTCGCAGCAGTATTTGGTTACGCACTCCTTTGGCGTGTTTTCTTCTGCTGGCGCTCGCGTAGGCTCCGCTTTGCGGTAGGGACGGCCTGGTTTGCCGCAGTGCAGCTCGTTCAGCTCTCATGGATGACGGCAGATGAGTACCAAGGGAAGTATATCTTCGCTGTCTGGTTTCTGCTGTCTCTTGGCGTCGGACTCCAATTCGGTTTCCTCTCGCTTGTGGTGCGTCGGGGAAGCTTGAAGTCGGTTGGGCGTGTCGCTGCCATCGCGTTTCTCTGGGTTTTATTGGAGTGGTCACGGCTCTTTCTTCTTTCAGGTTTTTCTTGGAATCCCGTTGGATTGGGTCTTACGGGAGCGCTATATCCGATGCAGCTTGCTGCGGTAGGCGGGGTGTTTGGACTCTCTTTCGTGGTCTTTTTTACGAATCTTTTGGTCTTGCGCGCCTGGGCGTTATCAGACGAGTGGCGTCCAATCATGCTGGCCGCTACCGTTGCGGTTCTGCCTTACCTCTTCGGGGCGGGGCACCTCTTTTATCACGAGCAGATGAGTTCTAAGGCGACAACAACCGCTCTTCTGGTACAAACGGCTCAGCCACCGCGTGTCTACCGCGATCAAACTGCCCTAGCTCAGTGGCGGCAAGCAATCGAGTCCGTTGCAGCCAAACGTGGTCCAGTAGTCGACTTGGTGGTTTTTCCTGAGGCGATGGTGTCACATGGCACGTATCAGCCGGTCTACCGCCTGGTTGAGGTAGAGGCTTTGCTAAATGAACTTCTTCCAGGGACCATTTTGCCTCCACTTGAACGGCCTCTTGCGAGGCGACGCTCTGGATCCCATGGGGTCGAGTGGTGGGTAAGCAATGCGTACCTGGCACAGGCAGTTTCCAACGCATTTTGGGCCGATGTGGTGGTAGGACTAGAAGATATGGAATCCGTTAGTGAGGGCGAAGCGATAAGCTACGCGGCGGCGTTTCACTTCACGCCATTCGATAGCTTTCAGCAGCGCTACGAAAAACGAATATTGGTTCCCATGGGGGAGTATATTCCATTTAAATGGGCGCGCTCCATCGCGGCTACCTACGGCATCCATGGCTCCTTTACACCCGGAGCCGGAGCTAAGGTCTTTTCGGGGCGGCGGGCTCCACCCCTCGGATTGTCCATTTGCTACGAGGAGACGTTTGGTGATCTTATTCGGGAAAGTCGGAGAATGGGTGCTGAGCTTCTCGTCAATGTGACCAATGACGCGTGGTATCCCAACTCACGACTCCCCAAGCAGCATTTCGATCACGCTAGACTGCGATCGGTTGAAAATGGCGCACCTCTTGTGAGAGCGTGCAACACCGGGGTCACCGCTGGAGTAGATAGTTTGGGGCGAATTGTCGGACAGTTCGCCGAAGGGGAGCCAAACTCCGAATGGATGGCCGGAGCTCTTTTGGTCGAGGTACCCCGCTACCACTACACCACTCTATACTCACAACTTGGCGATGGATTCATCATCGGGCTTGCTTTCATTTTTTCGGGTATCGCCCTTCGGTTTCGTGCGCTTACTTTTTATTGAATTTCATCGCATTTAAGCCGCGTTTTTCTTGTATCTTCTTTCGCTTTTGTCTGTAGTAAACAAAAAAAATTGAGGCCGGACAAGTGACGGTAATCCTTGCTTAAAATTCAAGAGAAGGGTAAATTATAACTTCTGAAGTGTAAGAGGCTAGATACTAGCGACATGACTACTGCAATCGCCACGCCGGCAGAAGGAAGCGTCAAGGCTGTAACTTTGAGGCGTAACCAGCGTACGCTCAATACAATGGCTGCTTGTACTGGCGTTGGTGTTCACACAGGTCATCGAGTGACCGCTCGTTTTCTCCCCGCCCCGGAAGGAACAGGAATCGTCTTCCGCCGCACCGACCTTCCCAATCAACCTAAAGTTCCTGCACAGGTCCCATTTTTACTCGATACGGCGCGATCCACCATCATCGGAATCGGTGAAACACGGGTGCACACGGTAGAGCACGTATTGGCCGCCATTCGAGGCTACGAACTCGACAACCTTATCGTGGAACTTTCACATGACGAGCCGCCGATCCTCGATGGGAGCTCAGCGCCCTATACTCGCCTTTTTGAGGAAGCTGGAGTTCGGGAGCAGAATGCACCGGCTCTTGCGTTGGAAGTGACCGCACCCATTCATTGGTCAAACGGAGACGTGCACCTCGTTGCGCTACCTTACGATGGATTCAAAGTAAGTTTTACTCTCCATCACCCCAGTGCTGAGGCGCTAGAATACCAGTACCGTTCGCAGGAGATCACAAGAGAATCTTTCGTAAATGAAATTGCACCTTGTCGCACCTTCTGCTTTCACAAGGAGATCGCTTTCCTGCAGAAGCAGGGTTTGATCAAAGGGGGAAGCCTAGACAATGCGGTGGTCTTCCAAGGGGGAACGGTGATTAGTCACGAGGGATTGCGATTCCCTGATGAACCGGTACGGCACAAGATCCTCGACCTAATAGGCGATCTCTTTCTCCTGGGATGTCCTCTCCAAGCGCATGTAATTGCGATCCGGAGCGGGCACGCGGGTAATGTAGCGTTTGCACAGAAAATTCATGAAATCCTCAGGCAAAAGGACGTCAAATGACGGAGCCTCAAGTGGCCTCAGAACCTATCTCGTTCGGCATCAAAAAAGTGAAGGAGATTCTCCCTCACCGCTACCCTTTCCTCTTCGTTGATAAGGTCGTCGCACTAGATGTCGACAACCGGACGATTGTCGCGCAAAAATGTGTGACGGCAAACGAGCAGTTCTTTGAGGGGCATTTTCCTCACTCTCCAATTATGCCGGGTGTCCTCATTTTAGAGGCGTTGGCGCAGGCGGGAGGGATCCTCTTTCATTATACTGAGGACCCAGAGAAGATTTCTGTGCTCCTTCACGTGAAGGAGGCTAAGTTTCGAAACGCGGTGCGCCCAGGGGATGTCCTAACGCTTTCTGTGGAAACCATTCACAAAAGTGCAAAAGGTGGAAGGGTCAAGGGAGTGGCTACGGTCGGCGATAAAATCGCGGTGCAGGCGGAAATTGCGTTTGCCGTGGTGAAACGTGATCAAGTATAGCCAAGACAGAGTGTAACAAAAAATAAAAAGCATTTTATGAAAGAACCTAACATCCACCCCTCCGCAATCGTTGAACCGGGAGCTACCCTTGGCAAGGGGGTAACTATTGAGCCTTATGCGATTGTTAAGGAAAATGTGGTCCTGCACGATAATGTGACAGTGAAATCCCATGCCTATCTTGATGGTCATACGACAATCGGCGAGGGGACAACGATCTGGCCGTTTGCCTGTATCGGTACGAAGACGCAAGACCTCAAGTACCGCGGGGAAAAAACGTTCGTGACGGTGGGCCGCAATTGTGAGGTACGAGAGTACGTGACGATCAATTCGTCAGCCGGAGAGGGAACAGTCGTAAGTGTCGGAGATGGCTGCCTACTCATGGCATATTGTCACATCGCTCACAATTGCGAGGTGGGAAACCACGTGATCATGAGCAATAATGCAACTCTCGCTGGCCATGTGGTGATCGAAGACTACGCGATTATCGGGGGAATGACGCCCATTCATCAGTTCGTTCGTATCGGTGCTCACTCAATGGTCGGTGGAATGAGCGGCGTTCTCTATGATATTCCGCCATATACAGTAGGTCGGGGATCAGATCCATATCGTCTGGGTGGACTGAATCTTGTCGGTCTAAAACGGCGGGGCTTTTCTCTGGAAACGCGTCAAGAGCTTAGTAAGGCGTTTCGGATCACATTTCGATCGGAACTCAAGCTGGCGGATGCGCTGGAGCGCATCGAGCAGGAGCTCAAGCCGATTCCCGAGATTCAACATTGGCTGAAATTCTGCCGGATGACGCAACGTGGAATCCATGGCATCATGGCAACAGCGACCACGCACGAACGCGGGCGAGCAGTGCCGCTTGCGAGCAAACTGGAAGCTGTCCTTTGAAGGTCGTTTTCTTCGGCACCCCTCCTTTTGCAGCGGCCACCCTTGCCCACCTGGTGGAGCAAGGAATCGAAATTGTTGGGGTTGTGACGCGCCCGGATAAGCCTGTGGGGCGCTCCGATAAGTTGCAGTCGACAGCGGTAAAGCGGGTGACACAAAAACTTTTACCCAGTCTTCCCATTTTTCAGCCTGTACGTGCGTCTGCTCCGGAAGTTGCAGCAGAGCTGGAGAAGTTGGGCGCTGACCTCTTCGTGGTCGTGGCCTATGGACAAATCATTAAGGAAAATCTACTTGAAATGCCGCCCTTGGGATGCATCAATGTACACGCAAGCCTGCTCCCCAGATGGCGTGGCGCGGCACCCATCCAGCGCTCGATCATGGCAGGAGATGAGGTCACTGGTGTGACCATCATGCATATGGCGAAAGGACTCGATACAGGGGATATGATCCGCACGGCTGAGGTGAAGATCGGGGAGAAAACTTACGGGGAGCTGGAAGAGGCGCTCTGCCACGCAGGGTGCGGGGCTCTTGTGCAGACGATTCATGATCTGGAATCTGGCAAGGCGGAACGGGCGCCGCAAAACGACGACCTGGCTACGTATGCAAAAAAGGTGACGCAGGAAGATGGACTCGTCTCCTTCGATCATCCCGCCAAGCAGCACTTGCAGCAGATCCGGGGGGTGACCCCAAAACCTGGCGCATGGTGCTGGGTAGAAATTCGCGGCAAGCGCAAACGGATGAAAATTCTACGCGCGTCAGTGTCTGATGGAAACGGCACCGCCGGTGCGCTGATCGAATACGGCAAGGAGGCCCTTATTGTTGCCTGCCGACAGCAAGCCCTGTATCTCGAAGAGGTGCAGTTGGAGGGCAAGCGGGCGATGGCCGCACCTGACTTTATGCGGGGCTTTCAGCAGAGCGATATTCAATTCCACGTTTGATTGATTGTTAAAAATTTAATAGCACTTTCATTTAATGCAGAATGGCGATAGTCTTCCCATATGCATTTTAAACTTCAACCTTAGAAAGGGTTTTATCATGAGCAGTAATTTGGCGTTCTCTGTGAACGTTGTTCAAAATATACTTTCGTCGACCCCAGGATTGTTGAGCGATCTCGCAGATGCCGCTCGACAGGTCAATACGGCGCTTAGAGAGAATGGACTTGTTTGCGCTTTTTCCCCGGCCTTCGTGGAAAAATGCGAGGTCGTTAGTCAGGTGTGCTCAGTATCTCGCGCTCTGTTTATCGCGAAATACTTTATTCCTGTGCATCCGAAAAAAGGAGCGACTGTCTTTTCGGACGTTTCGAATTTGACCTCTAACGGGAATTTTTTGCGAGTTGGTCAGTTCGCGGCGGGCGCGCTCAGTTCGATTGCGGCGGTTGCCAACTTTGTCCCTGAAATGGGAAGCCCGGCGTTATCAAAGGTTGCCGCCAAAATTGGTACTGGATTCAGTATGATTGGTGCGAAAAATTTAACCACCGCTGCTGCGACGTTCGGTATTGTCGCGATTGCTTTCGGAGTTACTCACGGGCTAACGCAGGAGTTTTGGGGCAAGCAGACGCGGTTTGAATCTGCGTTGCAGGTACAGTATGAGTTAAAGGAAGAATTTACTGCAGAGGTTCGTCTTCTAGAGCGACCGCTTGAAGGCAAGCAAGAGGAGGGGGCGCAGGAAGCTCGAACCCTTGCGTTGGAAACAGCCCAAATCCGGCTAAAGGAAACTCAGCAAAGAATAGACCAACTTACCGCTTCAAATCTTCACAAAGTGTCCAAACAAGCTCAACTAGAGCGTCGATCCGAAGTGGCTCAGGGTGTAGCTCTGCTAGCAGCATTTGCGCTTGGCGATCCGCTCTGGCTTCTTGGGGTGGCGGGCGCAATTGGCCTAGTTCCGACCGTTTCTGGTGCCTTTGCGAAGGCTAGCAATCTATCAAAAGAAGGAGCCAAATAATGGCAGTATACAACCTTAATTTTTTGCCTAAGGCAAATTTCCAAATTCCAGCTCCACCTGAGCCAAAAGTAGTGCTCGTGTTTGTTGGCGAGGCGTTTGGTCGCGCTTGGTCAGTTATCCCCGAGGGGATCGACACAGCTCATCAGCTTTTTCAGACGGATAAGGGGCGCGACAAGCTTCTTAAATTGGTTGGAACGGTTCTCAAGATTGGACCCATTGTTGGTGTTCTGATTTTTGAAGTGGTAGGGGACAAGATTTCAACGTTTCGTTCGTTTCTCTCACTGAAAAATCCGCTTGATCAAATGCAATGGGCAGCATCAGGAAAGATGTTTGTAGATTTGAAGGAAGCCTATACCAAAGGGGCGTGGCATCTCCCCGTAGGAAATATCTGCTTCTTTATAGGCAATAGCATCGGAACCGCCAAAGGCTTGGCGAAGCTTGGAGCTTTTGAGCTCAGCAGCGTATCTGCGATTATCGGCAGGGTGCCGCTGGTTGGAGACAAACTTGTCCATATTGGGGGAAGCAAAGTCCGCACGGTGGTTACGCTAATTGGCATCGCCGCATTCGCTCGGATGTCATACAATAAGTTGCATGCCGAGCAGGATCTTTCTCCTGAGAAGAGGCGGAAGGAAGTGGATAGTCTTACCCAAGGTTTCCTCGGCACAGGGGAAGTTCTCCTAGCGCAAAGTGCCGATATGCGAGGCACCGTTTGGCCACTAATCATTGCATTCGTTAGCGCCTCAATGGGGATTAACGAGATCTTAAGCAAGGAGGCCAAGCAGGCAGCAAAGGCTGAAGCTGACGAACAAGCAGAACGGACGCGACTCGGTATTGCGTAGAAGATAACAGTACGAAAAAGGCCTGCACTCGCTTTTGCGGCTGCGGGCTTTTTTTACGGACAAAATAAGTGATGGAAAATCAACTCCCTATAGCAGAGCGTACGGCAGCCATCTCTCTCCTCTTTGGTCTCGCGCTGCTCGTCAGTCTCTCATTCCTCGGTGGGGGAGCGCCAGAGATGGAGCAGTCCAGCTCGAGCACTGCTCGCTATGAGGTGGTGGTCACGATCAAGGGATATGTAAGAAATCCGGGTCGATTCATACTCGAAAAAGGAGCCTCGCTAGGCGACGCACTAGCACTGGCCAGGCCCTATGGCGATTCCGATCTGCGCCGCTTTGATGTGACAAAACCTGTGCAAAAACCGCGAACGCTCACGATAAAAGAGCGGGCAAGAGTAAATATATTTATATCTGGTGCCGTCCAGAATCCTGGTGAGCTATCCGTCTACAAAGGCACTCGCTTCTGTGATCTACCTGACTGGATGGCTCTTTCAACCGAAGCAGACCCGTCGTTCTTTACAAAAAAACGTTCTGTGAAAGAGGGCGAAAGAGTGAACGTACCCAGTATATAGTTTACGTGCGCTCTATCGAAGCCAGCCCCTGCTCCAAAAAAATACCCCTCTTCGAGAAATACGTTGAGTAAAATGATCAATTCTTGCTATGCTTTTGCTTTCACGCTGTGAAATATAACCGAGAATAACAAGGGGAGAGCGATGACGCTCAATCTGAAAGGACGAAAAGAGGGTATGACCCAGCTCTTTGACAAGGACGGTAAAGCCGTTCCTTGTACAGTGCTGCGTGTTGAGCCCAATGTAATCGTTCAGATTAAAACCGTCGATAGTGACGGGTACAATGCAATCCAGCTGGGATCGCGTAAAGCGACCAAAAAGAACAAAAGCTGGAAAAAGCGGCAACTCTCCAAGGCTGAAGAAGGACACTGTAATAAGGCGGGAGTCGATCCCGTTTTGGACCTTCACGAGGCTCGCGTCGACATTGTCGACGAGTACGAGCTGGGACAAGCTTTTGGAGTAACCGAGTACAACGAGATAGAATCCGTTGATGTGACAGGAGTCTCTAAAGGTAAGGGAATGGCGGGCGTGCAAAAGGCCCACAATTTCCGAGGTGGACCAGCAAGTCATGGCTCTCACTTTCACCGTAGGCCTGGCTCTTTGGGAATG
>JBFIDQ010000012.1:0-20514 GCA_041603795.1 Chlamydiales bacterium | reverse complement strand
TTGTGCCGCCCCTTTGGGGCTAATCCATTCATTTACAGCCACCTAGGGCTCACGCCCTAGGCTAACATCTGCCGGGACTTCGCCCCTAAACTTTGGCAAGAACTTTTTTATGAAACTTGAGTAGGAATTGGCAAAAACGAGTAGAGGGACGCGATTAGTACGATTCTATCTGTGACAAAAAAACTATCCTCGCTCTAGACAACAGCGACTGAAGTCGGTGTTGCCTGTTCAAGCGGCTCGTGGAAGAGCTCCTCGAATACGATGGGTTCAAGCTTTAGTGAGGAGAGATCTGCTACGAGCTGGTGCAAGTGATGCTCTAGCTTGCGGATTCCCTGCTCGACGGCTTGTGCCTCGTGCGAGGCCATTGCAACGGCCCCTTCGTCCAGCATCTGATTGCTCTGATCGAAGCGATGAATCAGCATCCAGAGTTCATTTGCGAAGGAAGATTGACTCTTTGGCAGTTTGACCTGGAGCTGCCGTAGCCCCTCCATCCAGTAGCGGGCATAGACCTTCGACTCGCTCATCGCCGCCTCTTTCTTCTGCAGCTCCCTCACCAGCCAGGCGTTACGGCGCAGATCCGACATCGTAAACGCTAGGAGCTTTTCCCACTCCTCTCTCTTTGCACTCTGACGCAACTCGTCATCAATTAACCACCACGCCAAAAATACGGCGCCAAGGCCGCCTAGCATATGAACAATGATGGGGAGAATGACCTCGGCAATCATCTCTCTGGCGCTCCCATAATGCCACCAGCCAAACACAAGCGCCTTAGTAAGAAGGATTAGCATTGGGATCACTAGAAACTTGGCGTAGCGGTTCATACTTAGGTCCTTGTCAGATAATACCCTGCATAAAACCTTATACTTTTTTTATCAAATTTATGGACAACATTCTCAGCTGAGTCTAGCGTGAAATCACTCAGAACTGACATGGCCCTAATACCAGTGCGACCTACCTTCCCTAAATGCTTGATCAAGGAGAGCTCACAATGACCCAACGACGCAATTACTACGACGGCCTCGGCGCTGACTATTCCCGGCCAGGATTGGTCCCAGAGGCAAAAAGGAATCTCTTCATTAAGGAAGCGGAGGAGTGGTTGGAACAGAAGGAGTCGGCTCTTCCAGAGGTTGACAAGGAATATACCCTTCAGCAGATCGAAAAGGAAAATCGCGACTGGTGGCCGAGCCACTGCGAGGCACTACGACAAAGCCGTGGCGATCTCCTTACAGGAGAGTACCACAAAGATCTCGTTTACTTTTGTCAGGATGGCCCTTTTTACGGCTTGGACGAGCAAAAGGAACGTGAGAAGCACTGGTGGGCGCTGCTCGCGCAGCCAGGGGTCACCATGTGCTGGCCAATCGTCATGTTCTGGGGTGAGCACGTTCACTTTGAGTGGAACTGTCTCGATGACACCACCGGGGAGACCCTTGCCAAGGGGAGCGTTTGCTGGGTACGTCGCGGGCACCGCGGTGGCTGCTACTTCAAGAGCGAACAGCTCACCTTCTATCGCGATGTCTTCGCACCCCAGCGTCTGCTCACTACCATAACCGAACTTCAGGAGGTGTAGCCATGTTGCCATCCATCGAACAAGTTGAAGCTCTCGTCATAGGAAGCGGCTTTGGCGGATCCATCGCAGCCCTTCGTCTCGCAGAGGCAGGCGTAAAGACCATCGTCCTCGAGAAAGGCCGGCGCTGGCCCTTTACCCCACAGCAAAATACTTTCTGCACCTACCGTGAGCCCGATGGACGCGCTGCGTGGCTGAGCGATGAGACGGTCGTCTTCGATCCAAAACCGATCGATCGCTATACGGGTCTGCTCGAGCGGCATATTGAGGACGGGATCACTGTATGGACCTCATGCGGCGTTGGTGGGGGCTCACTCGTCTACAACACGGTACTCTTGCAACCCACCAAGAAGAACTTCTATAAGGTTTTTCCCAAGGAAGTCGACTACAAGGAAATGGCTACCGTTTGGTACCCAAAAGTAAAAGAGGCAATCGGCACGGAAAAAATTCCGGATGACATCCTCGAAAGCGAGTTCTACCGCTCGTCGCGGGTATTTGTGGAGCAGTCGGTCGATTTGGAAACGCACCGCCTCGATCTTGGAAGCTGCTTTGACTCCATTCGCGATGAGATGTCGGGCAAGCTACAGCCTTCAGCGATCAGTGGGGAAATCTGGTACGGGATCAACAGCGGGGCCAAAAAGAGTCTCGATAAAAACTACCTGAAGCTAGCGGAGGAGTCGGGACTAGTCGAAGTACGCCCCCTCCACTGCGTAACGGAGGTCTCTGAGGCGCCCTCGGGATGCTTCTCGGTAAAATGCAATGAACTCAATGAAAAGGGAGAGATCCTTGCCACAAGAGAATTGGTCTGCAACTACCTCTTCCTCGGCGCGGGCTCCATCGGCACCTCTCATATCCTCACTCGAGCGAGAGCGACAGGCACGCTGCCACGCCTCAATAGCGAGGTGGGCAAGCACTGGGGAAACAACGGCGACACCTTTGCAACGCGCGCAGTGGGAACCAGAACGAATCCGGGTCAAGGGGGTCCAGCAAGCTTCGCCATTCACCACTACGACAACCCCCTAGGACCTCAAACTCTAATTGTCTATCCGGAATGGGATGCACCGGAAGGAACCCTCACCACTCTAGGAATGGGAATTCCTAAGACTTTGGGTAAATTCACCTATGATCTCGAGACGGACGTGGTGTCGCTCCACTGGCCCGCCGAAGCTGCTGGAAACAAAAGAGTTGTGGAAGGGGTCAACGTGACGTATCGCCTTCTCGATGAGGGACTCAAATCCCACGACGAGAACGGCCAGGCTAAGGCAAAAGCCCATAAGGGATTCCATCACTGCTCAACCAATACGACGACATTTCCCGGTCCGGAAGGCGAGACTCAGGCGAGCTCCGGGGTGACCGCACACCCTCTCGGCGGTGCGGTAATGGACGAAGCATGCGACCTATTTGGTCGAGTCAAAGGCTACGAAGGCCTCTACGTCACCGACGGCGCCTTTATTCCAGGCTCAGCTGCAGCGACAAATCCGGCACTGACCATTGCGGCCTTCGCGGAAAGAAGCATGGCGACGATCATCGCCGAGGATATCATCAAAAGCAGAACAAAAACCAAGGAAACCACTCATGTCTAAACCAAATAAAATTGCGGTGCTAACCGAAGCTCATTTTGATGAGAACGAATTCAAGCGCTTCAACGACTTCTTTCCGGCGAACGGAATACAAGTCGACTACCTCTCCTATCTCTGGGGACAGCCCTCACTCGATTTTACCGGCAATGACGGTATCGAAACGGTCACTGTTGACAAGTGCGTGACGAAATCCGATCCAGCGGATTACGACGCCGTGATCTTAATTGGCGGCTACGCCATGGATCGCCTTCGCTATGAAACGGAATCAGCGAAGGGCGCACCTAACAGAGCACCAGCAGTTGATTTCCTGAGAAAAGCCGTCGCAGTCGAAGGACTCACCATCGGCACAATTTGTCATAGCCTTTGGCTTTTCTGTGCAGCTCCCGAGCTTCTGAAAGGGAAGAGAGTGACCTGCGCTCACAACGTCATTTGTGACGTCGCCAATGCAGGTGGTGACATCCAGTACGACGAAAAAGGAACCGTAGAGACCGTTGTCGACGGCGATTTGGTCACTGCCAAGCATCCTGAGGTAGTCGACACGTTCATTGAGCTTCTATTGACCGAGATCACGCGGAAGCGTGGTGCAACTGCTGGCAAGGCGTAAAGGAGGCTCACATGACCACATCTTCTCTCTCCGCCCAACAGGCACAAAGCACCACCTCTTCTGGCCGTCCCCATCCTCTAGGGGCAACCCCCAACGCGCGCGGGGTCAATTTCTCGCTGTTTTCGGAGAGCGCCACAAGCGTGGAGCTCCTCATCTTTAAGGACGCACAGGCAGAAGCGCCGTGCGAGGTGATCCGTCTCGACCCAAAGAGCAACAAAACGTTTCATTTTTGGCACATTTTGGTGCATGGACTCAAACCTGGCGCATTTTACGGCTACCGTGTGGGTGGTCCCAACGCGTCGGAGCAGGGCCACCGCTTCGACAAGGAGAAAGTGCTGCTTGATCCCTACGCACGGGGCATTTGCGCCACGCGTTGGGATCGCGGCGCGGCATGCGAACCGGGTGATAACGCGGCCAGGTGCATGCACTCGGTGGTCATCGATACCACGACCTACAACTGGGAAGGAGACCGTCCACTCCGTCGCCCTATGGAAGAAACGATCATCTACGAAACCCACGTGGGCGGCTTCACCCGCTCCCCCTCGTCCAATAGCAAAGCTCCCGGAACGTACGCTGCGGTCATTGAAAAAATTCCGTATCTCCAGAAACTAGGGATCACCGCTGTTGAGCTTATGCCCGTGTTCGACTTTGATGAGAGTGAGACGGTGCGTATCGGACCCGACGGAAAAGCCCTAGTGAACTACTGGGGATACAGCACGATTGGATTCTTCGCTCCGCACAATGCTTTTTGTCAGAACCCGCAAGGCGGTGGCCATGCGGATGAGTTTCGCGATCTGGTGAAGGCACTCCATAAGGCGGGCATCGAGGTGATCCTCGATGTGGTCTTCAATCATACCAGCGAGGGTAACGAGAACGGCCCCACGATCAACCTCCGCGGAATCGAAAATTCGGTCTACTACGACCTGGAACCTAGCAATCGGCAGTACTACAGCAATTACTCGGGATGCGGCAACACGGTGAGTTGCAATCACCCTATCGTAGAAAAACTCATAGTGGAGTCACTTGAATTCTGGGTGCAGGAAATGCACGTAGATGGGTTTCGCTTCGACGAGGGCTCGATCCTATCGAGGGATTCCGATGGACGTCCCTTGTAGACACCGCCACTCCTCTGGCAAATTGAGCTATCGGAAGTTTTGGCCGATACGAAGATCATTGCCGAAGCGTGGGATGCCGGGGGATTGAACCAAGTGGGACGCTTTCCAGGCAACCGCTGGTCAGAATGGAACGGTTGCTATCGCGACGACATCCGCCGCTTCGTGAGAGGTGACAGGGGCCTTGCAGGGGCTGTCGCTACGAGGATTGGCGGCAGTGCCGATCTCTATCAGTGGAATGGGCGCCTCCCCATCAATAGCATCAATTTTGTCACCGCCCATGACGGCTTCACCCTCTACGACCTGGTGGCCTACAACGGTAAGCACAACGAAGCGAATGGTGAGGGAAACCGTGACGGGGTCGATGACAACCTGAGCTGGAACTGCGGCTGGGAGGGGGAGAGCGACGATCCAAACATCAACAGCTTCCGCAAGCAGCAAATTCGCAACTTCGCGACGCTGCTTCTGCTCTCCCAAGGCGTGCCGATGTTCGTCGCTGGCGACGAAGTGGGCAGAACGCAGCAGGGCAATAACAACGCGTACTGTCAGGATAACGCCATCTCCTGGTTCGACTGGACCCTCGTGGAGAAAAACGGTGACCTCCTCGATTTCTTTCAAAAGGCAATCGCACTGAGAAAGAGGCACCCCTCCCTGCAGCGTCGCCACTACTTTGAAGGGACCACAAACGAGCGCGGCTTGGCAGATATCAGCTGGCACGGTTGTGAGCTCAACGCACCTCCATGGAGCAATCCGGCATCAGGAATCCTAGCCTTCACTCTTGGCGGCCACGCGGAAGAGCCGGACCTCCATGTGATGCTCAACATGGAAGAGGAGCCGCTCTCCTTCCAGCTACCGACCCTCCCAAGCTTTGCCTGGGTAAAGGTGCTCGACACGACATCCGATGAAAGCGGCTGTGTCGACAGCGGCAGCTGCACGGTTCGACCTCGAAGCATCGTGGCGGTGGAATCAAAAAATATAGACAACAACTAAATCATAGGAAGAAATCATGACGAATAAAGTCGACTATAGCTTTGCAGAAACTCTAGCGGGAACGGTTACCCAATTTGATTGGGAGAAAAACCGGATCACCCTCAAGACGTCCGATGGACAGAAAATGGACATCTATATTGATGACACGACGTCTGGAGAGGTGGTGCGCAACCTAGGAGAGGAGTACCGCGACTGCACCGGACAGCTTAAGGACATGCTCGCACCGGGACGCCCCCTGTTTGCTCACGGGGTTTTCTACGCTGGAAACGCTGACAAGCCGTTCCACGCCAAGCACGTGCTCTTTTTAGGAGAAAAGGAGGAGCATTGGCGTTTCGAGGAACAGGAGTGGTGGAAGAGCCAAGCGGACCAGCTTGGCGAGTTCTACTTCAACGCGCAGTTCCCCAAGGGGGAGGTCGACTACTCCCACTACCAGACGGAACTCTCCCTCGACGGCGACCAGGAAGGGTCGCGAAGACAGGAGGCGGATACAATTTCTCGACTGGTCTACGGATTTGCCTCGGCCTATATGCTGACGGGAAAAGAGAAGTATCTTGAGGCGGCGGAGAAAGGGACACAATACCTGCGTGATCACTTTCGATTCGTCGACAAGGACAAGGGCATCGCGTATTGGGTCCATGCTATCGACTTCGACGGCAAAAACGAAAAGAAGGTGCTCGCTTCGGACTTCGGTGACGACTACGAGGCGATTCCTGCCTACGAGCAAATCTACGCTCTGGCGGGACCGACACAAACCTATCGGATCACGGGCGATCCGGAGATCAAAAGCGACATCGATCAGACGATCAAGCTTTTCGATGACTACTTCAAAGACAGCAAGAAGGGGGGCTACTTTTCGCACGTGGATCCGCTGACATTCGATCCGAATGCGGAAAGTTTGGGTCACAATCGCTCAAGAAAGAACTGGAACTCAGTGGGCGACCATGCCCCGGCTTACCTGATCAATGCGTGGCTGGCAACAGAAGACGAGAGCTACCTCACGATGCTGGTGGAGCTTGCCAAAACAATTACGGAGCACTTTCCTGATGATGACAATAGTCCGTTTGTCCAAGAGCGGTTCCACGCGGACTGGTCAGCTGACAAAACGTGGGGCTGGCAAAAGGATAGCGCCGTTGTGGGCCACAATCTAAAGATCGCGTGGAATCTGATGCGGATCTACCACAAAGTGCCTGAGGGAAGCTTCAAGGAGCTCGCAGAGAAGATCGGTAAGGTGATGCCTGCGGCGGGAAGTGACCAAAAGCGTGGTGGTTGGTACGACGTGGTGCAGCGCACAAAGAAGGCAGGCGACAAGGAGTTCAACTTCGTTTGGCACAACAGAAAAGCGTGGTGGCAGCAGGAGCAGGCGATCCTCGCCTACCTAATTCTTGCAGGATCGAGTAAGCAACCTGAATTCGTCCAGCAGGCGCGTGAGGCACAGAGCTTCTACAATGCATGGTTCCTCGATCACGATTCGGGAGGGGTCTATTTTAACGTGATGGCCAATGGATTGCCCTTTCTTACCGGCACGGAGCGTTTTAAAGGAAGTCACTCGATGAGCGGATACCACTCCTTCGAGCTCTGCTACCTCGCCACTGTCTACCAGCAGCTGCTCATCGGAAAGAAGCCGCTAACGCTCTACTTCAAGCCGACCCCCGACAGCCTAAAGGATGGCATCCTGCGGGTTTCCCCAGATATGCTCCCTGCAGGGAGTGTGACCCTTACGGCAGTGAGAGTCGATGGCAAGGCGCATAGTGACTTCGATAGCGACAATCTATCAGTGAAGTTGCCATCGGGAAGCGAGCCAGTGAAGGTGGAAGTAATTCTTACTCCACAAGGGTACCTGCAAGAGTTTAAGTGCAGCCTCTCCTTCGCAAACAAGCGCGCCAACCTCGATCTGTCCGGCAGGCTGAACAAGGGAGAGCTAGGAAGCGTTGAAGCGGAGCTGTCGACCCTACAGAAGATGAATCCGTCTCAGGTAGTGATTGGACTTGATCAACTCACCGAGATCAGTGATGAAGGCATTAGGGCTCTCACCCTCGGCAAGGAGAAGCTACCGACAAGCGTGGCATTCTTCTTTGTAGGGGGAAGTGAAGGGGTGCGTAGCGCCTTACAGGATTCGCAACTGGCAGAGGAGACGCGCTTTGTGGCGTCAGTGAGTGAAGTGCCGACGTTGAGCTAGCGAAACGGCGTTCAATCAAAAAGCCCGAACCTCGGTTCGGGCTTTTTCGTGTAAACGCGCGTAAAAAAATCCCCCAAAATCGGTATTGGGGAGATTTTTACTCAAACCTGGAATTGCTTGTCCATTAGGTAGCCAAACAGCTGCGTGAGGAAGTAGTTGACCTGCGCATCATTGTAGCTAGGAACCACCTGCTCGAGGTCCGTTCCATAACGAGCTTCCCGCGCGGGCTCTTTTCCGTGATACGGCTTGTCTAGAGCGATTGCATACATCATCATCCTGTCAGAGACATTTTCGATCATCTGCTTCGCTTCGCAATTCACCCCATCAAAGCGCCCTTCAAGGTGCTCCTGCAGATTGCGAATAGGGAGACGCTCCTCTCCGGCCTTCAGCAAAGAACTTGCGTCAGTGAGGTGCGACGGATAGAAGAAGGTATTTGACTCTACAAATTTTGCATCTTTCTTCACATGGAAGTCAGCGAGTGTACCTGGCGTTCCTTTACTATCGGGCGAGAGCTCAGCGGCCACAAACTGCTGCGCCTTGCTAACGTTTTCCTTTCCCTCCCAAGCCCGAAGATCGTCCCATACGGTATTCATGCAGTTATTGAACTGTGCCGAGCGCGAGTAAACACGCACCTTAGAACCTGAAGAGTTAATCCGCATCATATCGGATTTTACCGGGAAGGCGATATCGCCCGGATTGAGCTCCGGATTCAAAACAGTAAAACTACTCTGCGCGATCACTCGGTCGTAACCCGAGAAATCGCGATATCGCATATTGAGGTAGCCGAAGTCGAAATCGACAGACAAATCCTGATACACCGCGCTATAACGCAGCCCTTTGTCAACAAACCGAAGGCCGGGATATTGCTTACCATAAAAATGAATGATCTTTCGAAACACCTCTTTTTGCTTCGCAAAAGGCGCTTTACTTCTGTGGATTATGTATTTCACACGCATGTCGATGAGTCTCCGTTGAGCCGTGGGTTAATTTCGTTACTCAATTTCTAACAAACCTCTAGGTTTTTATCAAAGTTTAATCGAGATCCTGCGAAAATTTTTGCTAATTCACAATTGAACGATAGATTTTTTGAGAGTCTGGATCGAGAACGAGCTGCTGCGCAGGGCGATTTAACCAATCGAAACTTGATAGCAAGAATTCCCATACCCTACGCGGCTATACAGTTTGAGCTAATGATCTCGGGCTGCGGGAGCAACCCCGGAAGGTTCTTTGCAATCTGTGCATAACTTCAACCAAAGGATGGGGATACAAGGGCTCACAAAGCAGGGCACCTGCCTGCAACGTTTACTCCGAATCCCAGAACAAGCCCTGCGACCGAGCACGTCGCTCCCAGTTCCTGCGGGCTAACTTCTGCATGTCGTCGGTGCTGTCTAACTCGTCGACAATCTCTAGCCCTAGCAGGGTCTCGATGACGTCCTCCATGGTCACGATACCGGCGGTGCCGCCGAACTCATCGACGACCAGCGCAATGTGCTCACGGGTCTCCATGAAACGGCTAAATAGATCTGGGATGGGAAAGCTTTCGCTGACGACGGTAATCTCGCGCTTGATTTCCCGGAACTTGGGCGCGGGGCCCCCGGAAACGAGACGGGCCAGCATTTCATCCTTCAGCACGTAACCCGTGATCTGGTCCTTAGAATCAGCCTGGTAGATCGGAATGCGCGAAAAACGCAGATTCGGATTGGCGTCGTGGAACTCACGAAGCGTCTGCTCCTCTGGGGCCGCCTTAACCACCGTGCGGGGGGTCATGACGTCTCGCGCTCGAACGGCATGGAAGCGCAGCAGGCTGCGAATGATCTCTGACTCGGCCTGACGAAACAAACCCTGACTGGCGCCGATTTCGGTCATCGCCGCGAAATCCGAACGAGAGAGCACGCTCTTCGCCTTCTCCTTTGTCAGCGTGCGCGTGATCAGCTGGCCCAGCCAAACCAGAGGGAGCAGCATGGGGATCACCAGTTGCAGCGAGCGGACAGTGATCGGCGCCAGCTCCTGCCAGTAGTTGGCCCCGAGTGTCTTGGGGATGATCTCGGATAGGATCAGGACCCCCAGCGTCATCAAGACCGGGACCACCACCCCTGCCAGCACCGGCTGGCTATGCTCCCAGATCCTCGTGGCCTGGGCACCCACGCCGATGGCCCCGACGGTATGCGCAATGGTGTTCAGGGTCAGAATCGCCGTCAACGGCCGGTCGATGTTTTCCTTAAACGACTGCAGTTGACGACCGATCCGCGTGCCCTTGCTCATCTGAATCTGGGCGTAGGACGGGGTAACGCTGAGCAACACCGCCTCCCACAACGAGCAGAGGAAGGAAATCACGATTGTGATAGCGAAATAGAAGATGAGAAGGGCGATCATAGACCGACCTATAGCCGAGACAGGCACCTAGAGTCAAGTTGGCAGATCGGCCCAAGGCTTCAGTGAGACACGGTCAGCTGATGGGCGATCTGGGTAAAAAGTCGGGAGACTAAGCTTCTATTCTTCGAGGATCTTGCATTTTGTGACGGACGGTTCTTAGTGAGGTGCTTCGATGATGGCTGGATTGACTACTTTCTTTCTAGCCACGCTTGCACCGCTCGTTTTTGCGCCCTTAGTAAAAAATTTACAACCGGAGCCCGTGCTTATTCTGTGAGCTTAATTTCTACCAGTTCAGGCATAAGGTGGTACAACTTGCGATCATAGAGTTGGAGATTGAGCTTTACATTGAGCTCATCTCTGCAGAGTTGCAGATGCATGATTTTTCGTCGGTGATTCCACTCACCCTTCGCATTAGCCCATACGTTTTTCAGCAAGCGTTTCACAAGCTCAAGGCGCAGAATTTTCCCTAACCCCTTTGCCCCGACGAGGTCAAAGTGAAGTGACTCATACTTGGTTACGACGGTATGGGCGGCGATTTGTAGACTACGGGAGCGTTCAAAAAAGGGGCAATCCTGCACTTTTTTGGCGAGGGCTCTATAGGTCACCAATGCGGGATCACGAAATAAGCCCTTTTCGCTTACGAAGAAGCAGACGGGGGTGGTTCCACCCATCTGACGATTCAAATGCCCCAAGGTATCGAGTACCACGTCTGCTACCCGTTTTTCCTGGTGTCGATCACGACAGCAATATCTCAAAATCCCTCGAACTACAAGGTTGCCCTGTCCATCAACCTCAAGATCTGAGGGATTATGCTGGTACAACGCTCTACAGTTGCGTTCTACTTGCTCTTGCTCCAACTTTTCCATTTGCTGAATGTAGCGTCCTGAAATGACCATACTCATGTTATGCACCCTCCGTCTTTATTTCTTATACCCGACATGCAAGTTCCATTGCTTCTAATTCGTCACTTCGAAGTTGCTGCAGCTCTTCTGCTGCAGAGGTGTCTACTGGATAGCGGGCGTCGAGGCACGCCATGCATAGCGTTTCCATCCCTATGGCCTCTTTGAGCCCTTGAATGTCGTTGTAAAAGACCCCATCGGCGTCAATTTCTTGTGCAATTTGCTCGGGGGTTCTCCCGTACCCCATGAGCTTCTCCTGCCTAGGAAAATCAATGCCGTAGAAGCAGGGGTGTCTTATTGGCGGAAAACTACTCGCGAAATAAACAGATTTTGCTCCTGCCAGTCGGGCGAGCCGCACGACCTTGCGCGAGACGGTGCCTCGGACAATGCTGTCGTCGACTAGCAGTACGTTCTTGCCGCGGAAAACGGATTCTGTTACCGCTAACTTGCGCGACAATGCCTTCTCTCTGACTGCTTGCGTGGGCATGATAAATGTCCGACCGACATGATCCTTTTTTACGAAGCCCTCCTCATAATCCAGAGCGAGCTCCCTTGCGAGTGCGATCGCTGCTGGCCTTCCGCTATCTGGAACAGGTACGACTGTGTCAATCTCAATCCCTTCCGTCTTCACTTTTTTGGCTAGGCATCGACCTAACCGCGCTCTAGTCTGATAAACCTCAGAACCCTCCAGCAAGGTATTCGGTTTGGCAAAATAGACCCACTCGAAGCAGCAGTGTGCACGCGGCCTTTCTTTGAGGAGTCGACGATGAACGCGCTTTTCGCGATCCACCCAAACGACCTCTCCAGGGGTAACATCCGATATATTTTGGCACCCAAGAAAGCTCAGCGCTTCCGTTTCGGAGGCGAAGACGTGCGCATTGGATTCCGCTTCAACCCCATGGAGAAGTGGACGTACCCCTGCCGGATCTCGAAACGCAATCATACCCTCACCACCCACGATCCCCACCACAGAGTATGCCCCTGGCATGGCCTCGTAAACGGCCTCCACGGCATTGCAGATGTCGTCGAACGAGCAAGAGCCCTTAGGCAGCTTGGACGCGAAGAGTTTGACGATAAGTTCTCCGTCACACGACGTCTCAATAGAAAAACCTTCCTCCTCCATGCGGCGCTTCATCGGCACGTAATTCACAACGTTGCCGTTTTGGACCATAGAGACGACGTGATCTCCTTCGACGGTTTGCGGCTGAGTATCCTCTACTCCGCCCGTGCCAGCGGTTGAGTAACGGACGTGTCCGATTCCCCAAGTTGCCTTCGGAAGTAGATTCGTATGCTGCGCGAAGGCTTCTGTAACGAGTCCTTTGGCCCTATGAATCTGATGCTCTCCCGTTCTAGGGTCGTAGGTAAAGAGTCCCGCTCCGTCTTGTCCCCGATGCTGCAGTTGGACAATCCCTTGGTGGACGGCATCGGCCACCGGTTCGTCGCTAATGATTCCGAAGACACCACACATTTTCGTGCTCCCTTGCAAATTTTTCTACGGCCTCTACCAGGGCAGGCCAGTCACTTTGACGTTTTTGTTTCTCTTGGTGGAGCGAGATGGATTCCGCTGTCACCGGCAGCTCCCCGGTATAATCCACCCAGGGACCTTCCAAAAGGATTTCTCCTGTATCGATTCCGGAGTCGACTCCAATCACCGTCGAGCGCGTTCTACGCTCTCCGCTCTGCAGAGCCAAGGCGACCGCCTTGGCGCCCACATACTTTCGGCTCCCATCGGCCTTGAGCGTGCGGAGATCAGCCGGGTGGACATTGATCACGCGCTGCGGGAAGGCATCAAGGAATTCGCTCGTGAGGATCCGCATGTACCCCGCAAGGGCAATCAAATCGATCGTGAAGTCGAGTCCATTTAGAGTATCCAGCAGCTCAGAGTGATCCACCTGTTGCGCAGGAAGCTCCCACCGCTTGGCCACCTCTAGGCAGCGGCAGTCACGATCCGAAAGGACCATTCGCACCTGAAAGAGGTCCCTTTGCGCCTGCAAAAGAGCCTCTAAATTGGTTCCGGCTCCTGACCCCATAACGACGAGATTTAGCATTACCCGGCAACCATCTGCTTTTGCCTTGCGATGTCCTTGCGAAAGTAGACATCGTCGAAGTGAATGCTCTGCACAGCCTTGTAGGCAGATTCGGAAGCGGAGTCAAGATCGGCGGCTACTCCCGTCAGAGCCAACACCCGTCCACCATTCGTTACAACTTCCCCATCCTTCACCTTGGTTCCCGCATGAAACACAAGTGCATCCTTCTCCGCCAATGCCAATCCGCTGATCGGCAACCCCCTTCGGTACTCCTTGGGGTACCCTCCGGAGCAGAGGACTACGGTGCATGCTGATTCATCTGACCAGCTGATCCGCACGTTCTGAAGGGTGCCGTGGATGGAAGCGAGCATTATCTCGGCCAAATCGGATTGAAGAAGAGGGAGCAACGCCTGTGCTTCTGGGTCGCCAAAACGGACATTGTACTCCAGAAGTTTGGGTCCGTTTTCGGTCACTAGAATGCCAAAATAGAGCACCCCTCTGTAGTCGATTTGCTCCTTCTCAAGTCCAATTTGCGTACGCTTCACAATCGTCTCGTGAATCTCCGCCAGTAGAGCGTCATCGACAAATGGGGCTGGAGCGCATGCGCCCATGCCGCCCGTATTCGGACCCAACCCGCCCTCAAGAAGGCGTTTGTAGTCCTGTGCCGTTGGCATCGACACGATGCTCTTACCATCGCAAAAGGCTAGTAGCGAGAGTTCGGGTCCGTGCAACCGCTCCTCTATAACGATCGTTTCTCCCTGTAGCCCATCGATCGCCGCCACGGCCTCCACAAACGTGCGACAAACGGTCACTCCCTTGCCAGCTGCTAGACCACTCGCCTTAACCACAGAAGCGCTGCCCTCACGAAACAGCTTAGCGGCCGCCTCAACGGCCGCTTTCTTTTCCGTGCAGACCGTATAGGCAGCTGTAGGGATTCCGTGCCTCGCCATGAAATCTTTCGACCACTGCTTGCTCGTCTCCAGGATACTCGCTGCCTTGCTCGGACCAAAAGCCTTTAGTCCGTGCCCCTCAAAACGATCTACGATCCCCTCAGCCAACAAGGCTTCTGGTCCGACCACTGTAAGGTTGATCCCCTCCTCCTTAGCTGCCAGCGCCAGCACATCCAAGTCTTTCGACTCCACAAATGGTCGGCAGACTTCCTGCGTTCCCGCATTTCCTGGCGAGCAATAGACCTCGTGTCCATGGCTCAGGAGTGTGTGAGCAATTGCGTGCTCACGGCCACCGCCTCCCAATACGAGGATTCTCATAGAGAGGCTCCCATCGTTCTGAGAATCTTGACCGCTGCCAGTGCTGCGTTTCCCGGGTCAATGACCGTCATTGCAGGCACCATGCTCGGCATCTGCAGTGACGAGTGAATATTCGCCAGGTAGTCAGCTTGATCCTTGAACGGTGGGCAAGCAATGACCGGCCAGCGGCTGTTTGCAGCCACCACGCCAGAAAGGGCATTACTTCTTCCTGCTACGGTGATGATCACCACTGGCTCCAGGGAATCATTGAAGTCATCAATGATGCGCATGACCTCCTTCGGACTCTTATGAGCGGAGGAAATGACCACCCCATGAGGCGTATCGTTTTCTTCGAGGACGGCAGTAATCTTATCCACGTGAGCTTGATCCTTCTCAGATCCCGCCAAGATTAGCGCGTAGCGACCCTTGATGATCCCCCCATCCTTGAGATTCTTAAGAAGCCTCTGCGCAACTCCACCTTTTTCGTGGGGCAAACAGCGTCCCGTAATGGCAGAAAACACCTCGCGATACTGATCTGTTACGGTGCGGCAAATCTCTTCGGGTAGTGTCGGAACAGTCCCTTCTCCAAGAAAGTCTTGCTCACGACCCCACTCTCTTACGAATTCCTTGTCGGGGTAGCGGAGTTGCTTTCCACTGTGCTCTGACTCAAACCAAAACCGCGAGGAATCCGGAGTATGGATCTCGTCGATAAGCACCAGGTCACCGTCGGGATCGATCCCAAATTCATACTTCGTATCGACGAAGATGATGCCTCGATCCTTCAGCACTTCCTGTCCACGGCGAAAGAGTGCCAAGGAGGCCTCCTCCATGATCTGCCACTCCTCTGCAGTGACCACCCCCTCGTCGATGAGCTCCTGCGGCGTGATGTCCTCATCATGACCACGCTCCGCTTTCGTCGTCGGCGTAACAATCAGTTCCGGCAGCGCATCATGCTTCTTGAGTCCGTCAGGTAAAGGCACTCCGCACTTCACTCGGGAGCCAGCGGAGTAGTCCTGCCACAATGATCCCGCAATGTGGGCGCGGACAATCATCTCCACTTTCAGAGGGCGGCATTTACGCACCACCATCACATTTGGATCAGGATTCCCCAGCACGTGGTTTGCGATGATGTCTTTCGTTTTTTCAAACCAGAACAGGGAGAGCTCGGTGAGTACCCGACCTTTATCCTGAATGGGCTCGTTGAGTACCCGGTCGAAAATCGACACTCTGTCGCTCGCGATCATCGTCAACGAGCCTTTCGTCTCGTAAATCTCCCGGACCTTTCCTTGGATCGGGTTCCCCAATTCTGGGAGAAAAGTTTTCTTAAGTGCTGTCATTGTCTCTACCTCGTTTTCTTAGTGGCAAAAGTACCGTTCACCGGTACAAATCATACAAACATCAAGGGCATTCGCTGCCTCAATTACCTCACCGTCTCGTTTCGAGCCTCCAGGCTGGATGCAGTAACGGATTCCCGCCGCCGCTGCCGCTTGGATGCTGTCATCAAATGGAAAAAATCCGTCGCTGGCCAGAACACAGGAGCCCAGGGCCTCTGCCGGGTCACTGGTTTCTCTTTTGAGATTATCAAAAGCCTTTGGAATCGCCAGGCGCTCGAGGCTATCGACTCTATTGGGCTGTCCAGCACCCATCCCTACAAGCTGGTAGCTCCCGGGAGCGTACTCGCGGACGATCGATACGGCATTGGACTTCGCAAAGCAAACGCTAGCTACTGCGAAGCGGAAAAGGTTGTGATGTGCAGGTTGGGGTCCGCGGGAGGTGACCACACCAAGAGGGGATCCTTCGCCTTGCCAACGGACAAAATAGCGCTCTGCTCCGCCGGGCACTACGGCCTGCGCGCGGGTCTGCACAAGCATCCCACCGCCAATTGCTTTGTAGAAGTGGGAGCTGGTCTGATCTGACTCCACCTTCATCAGCCGTAGATTCGGACGTTTCTCTTTTGCCCAATCGATGAACCCTTGTGAGAAGTCAGGTGCAATCAACACCTCCAAAAACTTCCCCTTCAGGACGTCCAGCAGGGAATCATCCACCGGCGCGCTGGAAGCAATGACACTGCCGAAAGCTGACTTCGAGTCCCCATCCCACGCTCTTTGAAAGGCCTCTGCCAAGCTCCCACCTGTCGCATACCCACAGAGGCTCCCGTGCTTGATGACAGCAAAACCTGCTGCACAGCCCAACTCTTTTAGCGCTTCTGCAGCGTCGAAAGCTACCGTGGCATCCTCATAGTTGTTGTAGGAGGGCTCCTTGCCAGAAAGCGTCGGCGCCGTGGCTACGCCACTTTGTCCAGGGATTTGATAGACCCACGCGTCCTGGCTCGGATTCTCACCATACCGCAGTTTCTTACCGCGATTTAGCAAAGGACGACGTACCTCTTCACCTGCCAAGCGTTGCGAAAAGGCCTGTGCGAGCAGTGCCTCGTAGTCGGCACTCATATTGAGAGCCGTCACAACCAAGCGCTCACGCGTTTTAAGAGAGAGAGAACCATCGCTACGATGCAGCTCTTCGAGCAAAGCTGAGTAATCACTAGGCTTCACCACCACCGCCACACTGGCGTGGTTCTTGCAGGCAGCTCGAATCAGCGTAGATCCACCGATATCGATATGCTCGACAAGCGACTCCGTTGGCAAATCCTTACCGAGGGCTCCGCTGAAATCATAGAGGTTGCAGAGCACCATATCGATGGGCTTGATGTTCAGCGACGCGGCTTCCGCGTCGTCTTCCCCGCGACGAAATAGAATGCCTCCGGCAACGGCAGGGTGAAGGGTTTTCACTCGACCACCAAAGCACTCTGGATAGCCAGTGTAGTCTTCCAGCGCAGTGTAGGCAATTCCGGCGTCCGCCAGGACCTTTGCTGTCCCTCCGGATGCGATGATCTCGGTATCGGAATGAAGTCCGGATAAAAACTCTGTTAATCCTGTTTTGTCGGTTACACTGACCAATACTCGCCTAATCTTCATCGTAGACATCCTTTTTTTGCGAAGGCGTTCTTGAATAGTTGCAGTCCCTCAGCGACCCCTTCCCCGCGATGCCACTGTGGATGGTTATGTGGAAAGAGGGCCGCTTCCGGATGGGCCATCATTCCGAAGATCCTTCCCGTTGGATCACAAAGCGCTGCGATGTCTGCTACGGAGCCGTTAGGGTTGTCGACGTATTGGAGTGGAGCGAGTCCGTTGTCCAACAGCGCCGCTGCCTCTTCTCCAGGCGCCAAAACAAGGCGTCCTTCTCCGTGGCGAATAGGTAGGTAGAGCGATTCGATTCCCTGTGTGAACACACAGTGCGATTCCACCACTCGATGGTGACACCAGCGGTTGTCGAATTTCCCTGAAACATTGTGAGTCAGCGAAGCGCGTTGCTTATCACCACCTGGAAGGAGTCCAAGTTTGACGAGCAATTGGAATCCATTACAGATCCCTAAGATAAGTCCGCCCCGGCCCACGAAAGCAAGAAGGTGCTCCTTGATCCCCGACTCCCCGTGCTGCAAGCGATTGGCAAACGCTTTGGCTGCGCCGAGCTCGTCGCCAAACGAGAAGCCCCCAGGAAAACAAATGAGATCATAATCGCCTAGATCCACACTCATCGTCATCAAGTGGCGAACGTGCAAAAGATGGGTGTCCGCACCGGCAAGGCGGCACGCAAGAGCGGTCTCGCGCTCGCAGTTGATGCCGTAACCGGTGAGGACGAGAGCTTTAGGCATGGGTTACCTCCCGCTTCCAAGCAGATTTCAAATCGACAAGGGAAATATCTACGAGGCCACGGATGCGAAGAGTGTTGCCCGCTACGGTGCCAAGGCGACCGATGGCAACCTCAGCAAGTGCAGTTTCGAACGCGGAGCAGTTTTCTGAGGAGACCGTTACAACGAATCGACTCGGACTCTCACTATACAAAAGCTCAAACTCCGTAAGCTCATTCTCCTTCGCGTGTTCACCGAGATCGAGATCCATTCCGAACCCACCAGCAAAAGCTGACTCGGCCAGGGCTACAGCCAAACCGCCATCGGAACAATCGTGACACGACTCCACTAGACCAGCAGCTATCGCCTTATGAAGGGCGTAATAGGTAGGACGCGCAGCAGAAAGATCGAGCGTAGGAACACGTCCACCCTCGACGCCACTCATCCGCGCCCACGAGCTCGCTCCGAGCTCGGCGCGGGTGGCTCCCACCACATAAATCGTAGCCCCTAAGGATTTCACATCCATAGTGACCGTGCGTCCCACATCCGGAACAATCCCCACAGCAGAGACCAGCAAGGTCGGAGGGACCGATATCTTGACATCGCCCATCTTGTAGTCATTTTTCATGCTGTCCTTACCGGAGATGATGGGCACCTGTAAGGCAAGAGCGGCGTCGCGAAGACCCTCGCATGCCCGCACCAGCTGAGCCAGCTTGTGGTGTCCATCTGGGGTCTTCTCAGCGTGATAAATGGGATCGGGCCAGCAGAAGTTGTCCAAAATTGCGATGCGCTGCGGATCTGCCCCAAGCGCCACAACACTGCGTACGGCCTCGTCCACAGCGCACGTCGCCATCGCATACGTATCAAGGTCACTGTAATGTGGACAGATTCCATTGCCCAGAGCAACGCCCTCAATGCTCTCCATGAGCTCAACAGGTCGAATCACCGCTCCATCACTTGGGCCGTCCATTTCCACACCGACCAGAGGCTTCACCACGGTACCGCCTTGCACCTCGTGGTCGTATTGGCGAATGAGCCATTCTCGACTGGAGATATTCTCCTCTGCAAGCAATCGTAGGAGGGTGTCACCGTGGTCGATATTCGACGGCTCTTCAATCTCCTGAACGATTGGCGCTTCCCATTTTGCTTCCAGTTGAAGCTGAGGGACCCCGTTATGCAAGAATTCGAGCGGCAAATGAGCCACGGTCTTACCGTGGTAGCGCGCATGAAAGATTGTGGAATCCGTAAACCGTCCGATCGTGGCGACCTCCACCTCATGGAGATCTGCCAGCTCCTGCAAGGGCTCCCAATGAACAGGATCCACCGCGAAGGTCATACGCTCCTGCGATTCGCTTACGAGAATCTCCCACGGCTTTAGGTCAGATGCCTTAAGAGGTGCTAGGTCCAAGTCGATTTCACACCCACCTGACAGCTCGGCTAGCTCGCCAACGGACGAGGAAAATCCACCCGCGCCGTTATCCGTTACGCAGCGATATAGACCGCGATCGCGCGCCTCAATAAGAAAGTCCTGCAGCTTTTTCTGCGTAAACGGATCACCAATCTGCACGGCGGTAACCGGACTCCCCCCATGCAGCTCTTCCGAAGAGAACGTCGCGCCATGGATTCCATCCCTTCCCGTTCGCCCTCCAGCCACCACGATGAGGTCGCCAGAGAGAATCTCCTTCACATGTGAATCCCTTCCTCGAATCCGCGCAGGCATGATGCCAAGGGAGCCGCAGTAGACAAGAGGTTTGCCAAGGTACCGCTCGTCGAAGACGAGAGCGCCGTCGATGGTCGGAACGCCACTCTTGTTGCCTCCATCCTCCACACCCTTTCGTACCCCTTCCATCACCCGTCGCGGATGAAGAAGGCGCGGCGGAAGAGTGCCAGCGTAGTCCGGCGACGCAAAACAAAAGACGTCCGTATTGGCCAACAAGCGAGCTCCCAGTCCAGCGCCTAAGATATCTCGGTTACATCCCAATATGCCTGTGAGCGCTCCGCCATAGGGATCTAGGGCTGATGGACTATTATGCGTCTCAACCTTGAATGCCAAGTTGAACTGATCATCGAGTCGAATGATTCCAGCGTTGTCGGAAAAAAGAGATACCAGCCAGCGATCGAGCCACGGGCACTCTTTCTTAAGGGAGTCTGTGGTCCCACGGATGTGCGTCGAAAAGAGGCTATCGATTTCCTCTACCCGATCTCCATCGTGGTAACGAATACGCGCGTTGAAGATTTTGTGCTTGCAGTGCTCCGA
>JBFIDQ010000011.1:0-20848 GCA_041603795.1 Chlamydiales bacterium | reverse complement strand
CTGGACCACAGAACTGCGCGCACCAATTAGTTACTACGAGTTTGTCAAGCAGACGCATCCGGGTGACAAATATGACCCGCAGGTTCGCGCAGCACGGTTCAAGCTATTGCACAACTTTGTTGGCAACTACGGTCACGCCATCCCCGGCCTAGAAAAGACCTTTCTCGATCTGAATACTAAGTTGAAAAAGCGTGAGATCTTTGCCTCTTTTTCTGCCTGTGTTCAGGAGCTGAAACGACTAGACGTAACAACCACGATTGTCTTGCGCACCATTGGAAAGGAACTAAATGAAGTGGTCGATGAGATCAAAAAGGATTTTCCGAAGGCAAACTTCGCCTTTGGAGCATGCCGTGAGTGTCGTATTCACTTTAAAGACAGGTAATTTTCTGATTCGGAACAGTGGCGTCGCGAGTTAAAAAAACACCGCTGGGTGGCCATCCAAGACGACTGGAAATATTGAAACAAGCACAGGTGCCAAGATCCATATGGGAAGCCGTTTCCTGTCTCACGAAGTGACCGCTTCACTCATTCCATCTTCTTTGATGACAGCGTAGAGACCCGTATGAAAGCAGCGACTCATATTGTCGCACCGAAAGGAGAGAGACGAAGCAACCTGGTCAATTCCGGACGCCTTGTCAGAGTAGATACGGTGGAAGCGATTCGTGATGATTCCTATTTCCTGCGGAAGATAGAAGCATCACTGCAGTAGAGCGAATCTTGAAATGCTCTCTCGATTTTCCACGCATTGCTAATGCAAAATTAGCGAGGCAGCTTTGTAAAAGCGGCGCGAATGGCCTTGGCATGCGCTGGAATCCAAGAGTAGATTTCATCGGCCAATGTTTCCTGATAAACGTGACTCATTAAATTGCGATCTTCCAGCATTTGCAGCCACTCCTCCTCGCCATCCAGCCAACCTATTTGATAGGCCTCCTTCACCGTTTGGCGCGGACTCTTAGCTACGATACCTTCCACCTGTAAAAATCGTTTAAGAGTCTTCCAGGACAATTCATAGGTGAACTTGAAGCGTTGAATGGTAGCATCGATGATGAAGCGACCAGCATCAGCCGGCTGTAATACAGCTTCCTCCAATCGTAAAAGGGCTTTCTCGAGTGTGTCAATAGCCAAATCGATATCCGACCGCTCCCCATTTGTTTCCCGCGCCCTTGAGCCAAAAAGGTACAGGGCCTTCACAAACGGGAGTGCACAAATGTCCTTAATAAATTGATATCGCATGATTTCGTGCATGCCACAAAGTGTACTCTAACTGGAGAAAAGGATCCATTTAGGTGATAGCCTTACTTAGCGATTGAGCAACGCATCCCATTCTTGGGTGCTCATTTCCTCGGGCTTTAGGTCCGCTACCTCTGGTTTGCCGCCGCCAGCGATGTCAAACTGATTGATATACGCTTCACGAAGGCGGCGATTGAGAGCTACGATGCGCTTAACGTGATAGAGAATCTTCTTCCCGGTAGGCAATGTTTCTAAGTACTGTTTGAATTCCTGGTGCCCCTTAGCCTTGCGGTATTCACTATAGGAGCTGCCGATGGCATTACGTAGTGATTCCCCTTGGTCGTTCTTGTACAGGATCTTTCTGAGAAGTGTCACCTCTCCGTGTGCCATTGCTGCGAGTCTATTATCTTGTTTTTTGCCCTTATAGCCCGCCAAGCGCGTGCCATAGATTGCCGATTTGACGATCTCATTTCTCTCGGCTTCTGCGGCAGCGAAGACATAGCTTGGCAGTTGATTCTGACCGCCAACGGGTCCACCAATACTTGGAGGCTGCATGGTGATCATTGGTGGCATTGGTGGATTAGTAGAGACCACAGGCACCTCTACATTACCCTGTGTATCCGTTGCGTTGCCCACCAGCGACATGCCTCCGATGGTGCCGGCAGCAGTAAAGGTGTGTGAGGAGGTGTTCACATCAAGCTCTGCATCATCTTGCGCATCTTGGATATCGCCTGCGGATGTTACGGTAATCTCTCCATCTGTGACACGAATATCCCCCAAGTAGATATTGCCGCTTCCGGTAGTGGTCAATGTGACCGATCCAGCCCCTCCCGCCTCGATGCTTCCTTTGGAGAGATCAGGATTCAACACCAGTGGGGCGCCCGCATTAGTGATGGCGATATTCGCATCCGTAGTAAGCGCCTTTTCGACCGTAAGTGTTCCCCCTCCACTTTGGGCCAAAGTGATGTTGCCTAGAGCCGATTGCAATGAGGTTGCCGTCGCTCCAGTAGCGGAGAAATTGTTTAGGTTTAGATTGCCACCTGAAGTCACTGCCGACAGCATCTGCGTGGAAAGCTGCAACGGCGTTGCACCACCTACCGAACCCGTCGCATTAAACGTGATCCTATCCGCTGTGAGGAGTCCAGCGCTTTGCGTAATCGATCCAGAAGTGCTTAGTAGCTGCATCAGCACGTCAGCTGTCACGTTATCCCCAAGAGAGAGCGAACCGGCTGTCAGGTTAATCTGGCCTCCTGGGTCGAGTGTCGTCAGAGTACCACCGGATGTTGTGACCAAGTTACCTCCAGCAGAGAGATCAATGAGTGAGTCGGCTACGACAGAACTGGCCACCGTCAGGTTCCCTCCTGCAACCAAAGTGACCGTTGTCGGATCGATTGCCCCACCGATCGTCATGTTCCCTAGCGCATTGAAGTCTACCGTATTTGTCGCATCAAGTTTCGCATTGAGATCCACCGATCCACCTGACACTTGCAAATCATCTAGTGGGGTCGTGCCACCAATCACTCCATTAAGATTGACCGCACCCCCTCCAGCAGAAAGTGTGAGATCATTTGCACCATCGATTTTTCCGGCGACCATTATCGCCTGATTGGCCGCTGCCGTTGTGAGCGTTGAGGCGCCCCCGGTTAGCAGCAGAGTGTCACTGGCCGCATTGCCTAGCTGAACAGCCCCCGACGATGTGAAGTTGATTCCGTCAAATATTGCGTTCGCATTGAGTGAGGTTGTACCTCCAACTACTACATCATCCTGAAACGTCACGCCCCCAGCGACATCCGCTTGCGCGAGAAGACCCGTTGTGTTGACCGTCGACTGAAACGTTGTAGCTCCAGTCGATTGAATATCGAGTCCCACACCTGCTGACTGTCCAAGCGCCGTTGATGAGCCAATGGCATCCATGAACTGCGTGGTTCCACTCCCCGATAGGGTCAGTGCGAACCCACCATCTACCTCATCGTTAAATGTGAGATCTGCACCCGTTACTGCTACGTCACCACCAATCGCAACATCACCCGTGTAAACCTGGTTTCCTATCGACGTGATGTTCCCTCCAGCTATCGCCGTGGTCGTCGTGCTACTCAGATTCAATGTACCCGCCGTTGTCTTGTTGATGGATCCCGTCGTCAGCGCCCCTGCTGTCGCCTGCAGGGTCTGCGCACCGACTCCATCCAACGTAGCCGGCTGAGAGAACGTCACTGAGGCCGCGGTCACGTCTCCCTCAACATCTAGAGCATCCGTCACCTGAAGGTCACCCGCCTGCACATCGATGGCCCCATTCGCATCGACCAGTGCATCTCCAGATAGCGTGAGGTCACCCGCACTTGTCTTAGTAATGGCATTGCTCATCAGCGTGCCCGTGGTTGCATCAACTGACTGATCTCCAACTCCATCAAGCGTAGCGGTGCTAGTAAACGTGACGCCCACTGCGCTTGTATTTCCTGCTAACGCAACCGCATCACCGACCGTGAGGCTTCCCAACTGCACATCGACGTCGCCATCGACATCGATCAACGTATCGCCACCGACCGTAAGATTTCCGGCGCCTGTCTTCGTCACTGCCTGCGTAGCGAGTGTTCCCGTTGTCGCATCGACAACCTGATTCCCGACGCCATCTAGCGTTGCACTACTTGCAAACGTCGCGTCCACTGCTGTTACATCACCAGCGAGCATCGCTACCGCACTGAATGTCGTACTGCCGCTCGACGAAATATCACCCTCTGCATCCACCGCATCGCTCACCACCAAGTTACCTGACTGCACATCGATTGCTCCATCGAGATTGACCAGCGTATCGCCCGCTATCGTAAGATTTCCCGCGCTCGTCTTTGTCACGGCCTGCGTTGTGAGCGTGCCCGTTGTTGCATCGACAATCTGATTCCCAGCTCCGTCTAACGTTGCAGCCGCGACGAATGTTGCATCAACCGCTGTCACATCGCCAGCAAGCGTGGCCGCCGCGCTAAACGTCGTACTGCCGCTCGACGAAATATTGCCTTCCGCATCAACAGCATCGCTGACGACCAAGTTACCCGCCTGCACATCGATCGCGCCATCTAGGTCGACCAGCGTATCGCCACTTACCGTAAGGTTACCCGCGCTCGTCTTCGTCACCGTCTGCGTTGCAAGCGTACCTGTGGTTGCATCAACAATTTGATTGCCTACACCATCTAGCGTGACGCTACTTGCAAATGTCGCATCTACTGCTGTTACGTCACCAGCCAACGTTGCTGCTGCACTAAATATTGTGCTGCCACTGGAAGAAATGTCGCCCTCTGCATCAACCGCGTCGCCTACAACCAAGTCACCCGCTTGCACATCGACCGCACCGTTGAAGTCAACAAGAGTGTCTCCTCCGATTGTAAGATTGCCCGCACCTGTTTTCGTCAACGCATTTGTTGTCAGCGTACCTGTAGTTGCGTCGATAATTTGATTTCCCACACCATCCAGCGTCGCCGCGCCGGACATCGTGACCCCTACGCCGCCCGTTAGATCACCCGCGGCCGTAAATACATCCTCGATTGTCAAAGAACCTGCTGTCGCATCCACGGTACCATTGAGGTCGAGAGCGGTCCCTCCGCCAAGAGTAAGTGTTCCATTTGCCTTGGTGACTGCAGGCAGAACAAGAGTACCCGTCTGCGCGTCGATACGCTGAGCTCCTGCACTATCAAGAGCAAGAGTGCTACCGAAACTCACATCACCGCTGGCAATGAGATCGCCCTCCGCCGTCGTCGCATCTTGCAGCATTAGGTTCCCCGAAGAAACATTGATACTTCCGTCCGCATCAATTGCTGTATCTCCTGCAATCGTAAGATTCCCAGCGGTGCTCTTAGTAACCGTGCTGTTCAGCAACAGCGTTCCTGTCGTCGCATCCACTAATTGATTGCCCACACCATCAAACGTTGATCCAGCCAGAGTAGTCCCGATGGCCGTCACATCCCCTGCGAATGTCGCCGCATCATTTACGGTAAGCGCACCCGACTGAATATCCACGGTGCCATTCAGGTCGATCGCCGTATCCCCGTCGATCGTCATGTCACCTGCCGACGTCTTCGTGATCGCCAAGCTTGTTAGCGTTCCTGTTCCCGCGTCAATTGCCTGATTCCCCACACCGTCGAGTGTGACGGCGCCGGAGAATGTGGCATCGACTGCGGTCACGTCCCCAGCTAACGTCGCCAACGCACTAAATGTTGTGCTTCCACTTGACGTCACATCGCCTTCCGCGTCCACCGCATCGCTCACGACCAAGTTACCCGATTGCACATCGATCGCGCCGTTCAAATCGACGAGAGTGTCGCCGCCAACTGTGAGATTTCCCGCACTTGTCTTCGTCACCGCCTGTGTCGCTAGTGTTCCAGTGGTAGCATCAACGATTTGATTTCCCGCACCATCCAAGGTCACCGCCCCACTCAACGTCGCCCCGACGGCCGTTAGATCGCCACCCAAGCTCGCTGCAGCTGACAACGTAGCGCTTCCGCTCGCCATAATATCCGCCTCCGCGTCCAGCGCATCGCTTACTGTAAGGTTACCCGACTGAACATCTACGGCGCCGTTCGCATCAACTAGCGTGGCCCCTGACAACGTCAAGTTCCCCCCCGTTGTTTTTGTCAGAGCCACCATACTGAGCGTTCCCGTTCCCGCATCAAATATCTGATTGCCTCCACCATCGAGCGTGCCCGCACCGGATAGAGTGATGTTGTTTCCCGCCGTCAGGTCACCGGCCGCCGTAAACGCATCCTCTAGCGTCAATCCACCCGCCGTTGTCGTCACATTTCCATTCAAGTCGAGAGCGCTACCACCACCCAGGGTAAGGTTTCCGTTCGCCTTAGTAAGCGCGGCCAACACCAACGTACCCGCTTGCGCATCGATGCGCTGCGCGCCAGCGCTGTCGAGGGTGATCGCTCCGGAGAATGTCACATCGCCGCTGGCTATGAGATCAGCGTCTGACGTCACCGCATCCTGCACGATCAAATTGCCCGCATTCACATTCACATTACCGTCCGCGTCGATCAACGTATCGCCGGCGATTGTCAGGTTGCCCGCCGAGGTCTTTGTCGCGGCCGCTCCAAGCGTTAGCGTTCCGGTGGTCGCATCGAGCAATTGATTGCCCACCCCATCAAATGTCGACCCGACTAGTGATGCGCCGATAGCTGTCACATCCCCTGCGAATGTCGCCGCATCGTTCACAGTCAGTGCACCCGACTGAATGTCTAGGGCCCCATTGATATCGATCGCGGTATCGCCGTCGATCGTCATGTCACCTGCCGACGTTTTTGTGATCGCCAAGGTTGTCAATGTCCCCGTCCCCGCATCCATCGCCTGATTCCCCACACCGTCAAATGTTCCCACTCCGGATAGCGTCACATTGTTCCCTGCCGTGAAATCACCTGCAGCCGTAAATGCATCTTCTATGATGAGTCTGCCAGCCGTGGTTGTGATGTCTCCATTCAGATCTAGTGTCGTACCGCCACCCAGCGTCAGATCTCCCGTTGCCTTAGTGAGAGCCGGCAAAACGAGTGTACCCGCTTGCGCATCGATGCGCTGCGCACCAACCCCATCAAGTGTGATCGCTCCCGAGTGTGAAATATCGTTGCTCGCCACGAGATCAGCTGCTGACGTGATCGCATCCTGGATGATGAGATCACCAGAAGTTACGGTCACATTTCCATCGGCATCAATCAACGTATCGCCCGCTATCGTCAGGTCACCAGCACTGCTCTTGGTCACTGACGCACCCAGCGTTAGCGTACCCGTGGTCGCATCTACAAGCTGATTCCCAACACCATCGAGTGTCGCGGCCGCTAGCGTCGCGTCGATTGCCGTCACATCCCCAGCAAATGTCGCCGCATCATTCACCGTTAGGGCACCCGACTGAATATCGAGTGCTCCATTGATGTCGATGGCCGTATCGCCGTTTAGGGTCACATCACCCGCTGAGGTCTTGGTTAGTGCCACAGTAGTGAGCGTACCCGTTCCAGAGTCAACGGTCTGATTGCCCACGCCATCAAAGGTAGCTGCGCCTTGGAAGTCGACGTTATTTCCTGCGGTAAAGTTTCCCGATCCTGTAAACGCATCTTCTACGGTGATTCCACCCGCTGTCGTAGCGATCGCCCCATTGATATCAAGAGCCGTTCCGCCTGCCAAAATCAAATCACCTGTCGCCTTGGTCAGCGCCGGCAGAAAGAGAGTTCCCCCTTGAGCGTCGAGACGCTGCGTCCCCACACCGTCGAGCGTAACCGCGCCTCCTAGGGTCACATCGCCGCTGGCGATCAGATCACCCGCCGCCCTCACCGCATCTTGTACGGTTAGGTCACCTGAATTGACGTTGACATTGCCATCAGCATCAATGAGCGTATCGCCAGCGATCGTAAGATTCCCTGCCGCCGTCTTGGTGACCAGCGCGTTCAACGTAAGCGTGCCTGTTGTCGCATCGATGAGCTGATTCCCAACACCATCCATCGTTGCCGCCGCCAGCGTCGCATCGATTGCCGTCACATCACCGGAAAACGTTGCCACGTCGTTGACGGTAAGGGAACCTGACTGAATATCTACGGCGCCGTTGATATCAACCGCGGTATCGCCATCGATTGTGAAGTCACCAGCCGAGGTTGTGGTAAGAGCGACTGTCGTAAGTGTTCCCGTTCCGGCATCAACCGATTGATCACCCACTCCATCAAATGTTGCGGCGCCGCTCAGTGTAAGCGTGTTTCCAGCGGTGAGATCTCCAGCCACGCTCGACGCATCTTCTACAGTCAGCGCACCCGCTGTGGCGGTCACATCATCGTTTAGATCAACCGCTGTCCCGCCCGCCAGTGTGAGATTGCCGGTTGCCTTGGCGAGAGCACCCGACGCCAAAAGTGTTCCCGCTTGCGCATCGATGCGCTGATTTCCACCGCCATCGAGCGTCCCTGCTCCACTCAGGGTGACGTTGGTGCCTGCTGTTAGGTCGCCCGCTGCATTGAATGCGTCCTGGATCGTCAGTGCGCCGGCGGTGGTTGTCACGTCCCCATCCAAATTGATCGCGCTGCCACCGGTGAGCGTAAGATCACCTGTTGCCTTCGTCGCCGCACCCGCGATCTTCAGTGTGCCGCCTTGTGAGTCGAGCAACTGCGCCCCGGCAGCACTTAGGGTTAGGGTGTCGTTGATGGTGAGATTGCTTACCGTCTGGACATTTGTCGCTGCAATGACGCTTGTTCCAGCGCTATCAGTGGTCAAATTAGAAAGTCGGTTTGTGCCGCCAACATCCCCTGTGAAGGTCGTTGCTCCGGACGAATTGACCGTAAGACTACGGGCCGTTCCGTCGCTATCTACCGTAGCATCAAAAGTCACGGCGCTTCCATCCAGTGTGCTGCTCGCTCCTAAGGTCACTGCACTATGGAAATCCATCGCATTCGTCGTGGTGACATCTGCCGATAGCGTCGTTGACCCCGTCACGTCCAACATCCGCGGCGTTAACGGACCACTTATCACGACCGATGTGCCATTAAGGGTTAGATTGGCATCGCTGACTTTTGATCCGCTGCTCAAGGTAATCGCGCCTTCATCGGATTGAAGCGTCAGATTCAATCCGCCGACACCACCGCCATACTGTCCTGTTCCAGGAAGCGCTGCATCAGTGATCGCCGCATCCTGCCGTAAAGTGACCGTAGTCGGCGAACTGGCACCGCCAATGAGTCCGCGGAAAGCAGGAGTATTCGTTGAAGCATCAATTGATGCAGCAGCGCCACCCCCAGCGCCATCACCCGCTCGCAACGTAAGTGTTGGCGAAAGCAACTCAACGCCAGCGCTAAATGTCAGATCCCCCGTTCCGTCAGCACCTCCCTGCAGGGAAAGCGTCTGCGCCTTCATATTGCGCGCCAAGTTGAGTGTATTGTCAGCAGTGACCGAAAGCGCATCAAAATAGTTCGAGCTGAGTCCCACGATGCCATTGAAGACCACCGTATCATTGCTTGTGAGCGTTAAATCACGCAGCGTGCCATCGCTATCGATTGTATTGGCGAAGGTGATTGCTCCCGTTGCCGAGACCGTTGTGTCCTGAGCGAGAGTCTCTGCCACCAGGAAATCGATGGTAGATGTCCCTGTAATCGTGGGCACACGGAATCCGCGGATATCGGCCTTGCCTACGTTGAGGGCTGTCAGAGGAAATGTGTAGCCGATGTTGCCTTGAAAGTCGGTTTTGCCGGCTCCCGACGTCGTAGTGGTTAACGTTCGAGGCGTACCCAATCCATCACTGTCGACCGTACTGGCAAAGATAAGGTCTGCTCCACCGCCGGCGCCAACCGCCACATCCGCCGTGAGCTCTGCCGCGCTATTGAATGTCACGGCTCCCCCAGTGGACGTTACGCCTTTCGCCAGAATGGTTTTTGTTGCGGGATTACTTGTCATCGCATTGGTGAAGATCGAGTCCGATCCAGAAAAATAAACCTCATCCGCAGCCGAAAGCGTCGTGGTACCGGAAATCGTTGCCGTGGAAGCTGCCGTGATCCCGTCAGCGGTGATATCGCCACTTCCCGTTGTGAGAAGCGTAAGACCCGTGGCTGTTAGACTATCGATTTCGGTTAAGTCTAGATCGAAACCGGCGGCCGCATTGCCAAGTCCAATGTGGCGACCGGCAGAGGCCGTGATGGTCGTTGCCGCGGCGCCGCTATCGCTACTTCCACTAATTGTCGCATTTGCGCCATTGAGAGCCAGGGTGTTTCCCGCGGTGCTCAAGTTGCCACTGATTGTGAGCGTCCCAGCTCCGCTATCATCGGCATCGGCCGTTAGCACCGTCGCCCCGCCAGTAGTCAGATCGGCCGAGACTGTTAAGAGTCCATCTGTGGTCGCAGTGACCGCATCGGCGAATGTCGACGCTGCCCCAAGAAAATCGATGCTTCCAGAGCCTGTTAAAAGCGTAATGGGTCCTGCATTTGCCGTACCTGCCGCGGTCACTCCGTCGGCTGAGAAAGCGCCTGTTCCTGCGAGCGTAATGTCCAGGCTATTGGCCGTAATCTTGGCTAGAGTGGTGTTGCTTAGGTCAAATGGATTCGTTTCAGCCGCTGCGCCAACCAGGCGGATGTTACTATTGGTTTTTCCAAGAAGGGTCGTCTTCGCGGTCCCACTTGTGGAGGTACCTCCTGCGCCATATTCGACATCTGGACCCGTGATGGTCAGCGTACTGCTATTCGTATCGAGAGCGGCGTTAACAGCCACCGCGTTGCTACTCGTCGTGAACGTCGTCGTGCCATTGGTGTCGAGAGCACCGGAAATGGTTACACCTGTCGAAGCCGTCACAGTCAGGCCTTGTGCGAAATCGGAGGCGGCTCCTGAGAACGTAACTGTTCCAGCGACACTGTTGAGGGTCACATCGTTAGCGATGCCCGCTGTTGAGGCATTGAGCACGCCATCAGCTACGATATTTCCTGCGCTGTTGAGTTGCAAATCCCCTGCTGTGATTTGTCCGAGCACAGCGTTGCTAAAATTGACTCCAGATCCTCCGGCAGCGCCGACGCGGACCCCGTCAGCCTTCGTTTCATTGAACGCCGTCGTGGCCGTCCCCGTGTTAATTGTGCCAGGAAGAGTGAGGTGTTGGCCTTCCATGGTCAGGACCCGATTTACGGTCACCACACTGCCATTGATGATTACTGTTCCATTTCCATCGCCGTCTGAATCCGCGTCGATCAGTACCGCACCGCCAGCACTTAGCAATCCGTCGACGGTGGCATTGGCCTGAGCATTCAATGTGACGCCAGTCGCCGTTACGCCCTGTACAAACAGCTCATCATCCGCTGTCGCAGCAAAATTTCCGGTGCTGACGGTAACTGATCCATTGAGATCGATATCCTGACCCGCAGCCAGGATCATATTTCCTGTTGCCTTGCTCAGCGAGCCATTGGCTATTAGATGGTCGTTCGTGGCCGTCAAAGTCTGATCGCCTAACGCATCAAGGATTCCGGCGGCGGAAAAGGTCATATCGCTACTAGCAGTGAGATCCCCTGAGGCTGTGAACGGATCTTCTATGAGGAGATCGCCCGAGCTGACCGTAACCGCATCGTTTATGTCCACTGCCGTATCGCCGCGAAGGGTTAGGTTTCCAGCGCCCGACTTGTTCAGTGCTACATCGATCTGCAGCGCACCCGTCGTGGCATCCAGGATCTGATTGACAGCACCATCCAATGTCATCCCACTCGTAAAAGTAATTCCCGTCGCGGTTAGGTCTTCGGCTAGATTCGCTGTGCTGTTAAACGCCACTGTTCCACTCGCCGTGATGTCCTTCTCGGCGTCGAGCGCATCCTCAACCACCAAGTTGCCCGCCTGCACATCGATCACATCATTCACATCGACAAGCGTATCGCCACCTAGTGTTAGGTTTCCCGCTCCCGTTTTGATGAGTTGTTGCGTCTGTAGAGTTCCTGTTCCTGCCTCTACGGTTTGATCGACTGCACCATCGAAGGTCATATCTTGCTGTAGCGTGACTCCGCTTCCTGCTGTCAGGTTAGTCGCAATGTTTCCGTTATCCTCTACAATAATCGACCCAGTCGTAGCGGCCACTGAAGCATTCAAATCAACAAGCGTGGAACCTCCCAAGGTAAGAGCTCCTGCTGCTTTGGTGAGTGCGGAGGAGACCAGTAAAGTTCCTGCTTGCGCATCAACCCGCTGCGCGCCCCCACCGTCGAGGGTGCCGCTACCAGTCAGTGTGATGTTTTTATCTGCAAGGAGGTCACCGCTAGCGGTGAAAGCATCCTCTATGATGAGATCGTCTCCGCTGATGTCCACTGTCGCGTTCAAGTCGATTGCGGTGCCGCCAGCGAGAGTAAGATCATTAGATGTTTTATCCAAAAGAGCACTGACTGTGAGCGTGCCTGCCTGTGCGTCGACCCGCTGCGCACCACCTCCATCCAGGGTACCAGCTCCTGTCAGGGTAATATTTGTTCCGGCTGTGAGATCACCAGAGGCAGTAAACGCATCCTCAATCGTCATCGAACCCGCAGTCGTTTCGATGGCGCCATTCAGATCGAGTGCACTCCCTCCTCCAAGGAAAAGATCGCTGCTGGCCTTCGTAATGGCGGGCACGGTAAGAGTACCCCCCTGTGCATCAACCCTCTGATCGCCTACTCCATCCAAGGTAATGCCACCGGTAAAGGTGACATCACCGCTGGCGATAAGATCCTTTGCAGCTGTTATGGCATCCTCAATCGCAAGGTTGCCTGAGTTTACGGTCACGTTTTCATTCGCATCAATGAGCGTGTCACCCCGCAGCGTCAAGTTGCCCGCAGAGGTCTTTGTAACGGCTCCGTTGACGGTTAGCGTCCCTGTGCCGCCTTCGATGAGTTGATTGCCGACCCCATCAGCCGTGTTCGTGGCACCTATGGTGATCCCGACTCCGGTGAGGTCACCTGCAAAATTGGTCGTATCGTTAAGTGTGAGACTCCCCAACTGCACATCGACGTCGCCGTTAAGATCAAGCAGTGTATCGCCGTCGAGTGTGAGGGTACCTGCGGTTGTCTTGGTGAGATCCAAAGCCGTTAGGGTTCCCGTTCCAGCATCAAATGCTTGGTTGACCCCATCAATCGTACCGTTAGCCTCAAAGTCAATGCCGGACCCCGTGGTGATGTTACCCGTAGAGAACCAGGTGTTCTCGATGGTAAGAGCCCCTGCCGTAAGCGTCACGTCCTGATCCATCTCGATACGTGTAGCCGCTGCCAATTCAAGATTGCCGGCCGCCTTAGTGACGCTGCTCTTGAATAGGATCAGGTCATTTGACGCCAGCCTCTGCAAGCCAGCACCGCTGAGAGTAAGCGGATCATTGTATGTCTGATCATCCGTCGTCACTACATTGGCCGTAGCGATTACGGTAGTGCCTGGGGCATCGGTCGTTAGCTTCTTCAATGGACTCGTCATACCAACTTGACCGTTGAACGTGGTTGTGCCCGCAGAATTGACCGTAAGATCGCGTGCTGACCCATCGCCGTCCACTGTTGAATTGAATGTAACAGCGGTAGCGGTCACGGTCTTGTTACCTGTAAGGACCACAGCGTTGTTGAACGTAATGCTGCCTGCATTCGAGGTGATGTTCTTACTGATCGTCGTTTGATCGCCTGGGTTACTAACCAACGAATTTGTCCAAACAGAATCGTCGCCGGCCCCACCCGTAATGCGCACGTCATCGCCCGCAGTCAGGGTCGTGGTCCCTGCGATATTTACCGTGTCGGCAGCTGCCACATCGTCCATGTCAATATCACCCGTGCCGGTCGTGATGAATTCCAGACTTCCAGCGGTAATCTTGGAGAGTTCCGTATTGTCAACAGTAAGCTCCCCAGATGCTTCACCAAGATCGATACCCATCGAATTTGATGCCGTAATCTCCGTTAAAGCTGTGCCGCTATTTGTTGTGCCCGTGAGGGAGAGATCTGCACCGTGCATTTCTAGCTGACTATTCCCCGTGCTTATGTCACCAGCTATCGATAGCGCGCCTGACAAATCATTATCGGAGTCCGCATTAAAGATCGTCGTTCCAGTCGTCGTCACATCGTCCAACAGAGTGATATCCCCCGCTGCATTGAGAGTTACCTCGTTGGCAGTGATGGTATTCGCATCGATTTTATCGCTCGCCGTAACCGATAAATCACCGCCATTGAGATCGAAGTCACCCCAATCCACGATGTCCGCAGTCAAGGTAACGTCTCCTCCTTGCGTTTGGAGCACATCGCTATAGTCATTCACATAAATGTCACCGACAGCTGTGAAGACAACCGATCCAGTGCCGTCCGTTTGAAGGGCCAGTAGATTGTCGGAGAGGTCTTTTAATTCGATGTCATTGCTGGCCTCGATGAGGATATTTGCATTCGCTGACAGTGCCTCCAGGGCCGTTTCGCTAATATTGAACGTTGCAGGGGCCCCAACTGTTGCATGAGAAAGGTCAGGAAGTGACCCATCATCAGTTTGAGCACCGCCGTCGTGGATGATCACATCAACTGGATCAAACAACAGCGTACCGTACAGTCCGCCAGGCGCCCTCAAATCTACCTGTCCGTCAAAGAAAAGAGATCGCTTGCCCGAAATTTCGACAAATCCGCCGTCCCCTGACTCGCTGCCACCTGTGGCGCTAACAGCGCCATCAAAACGCGTCCACTCGTCAGCCCAGAAGATCACCTTTCCCCCGTCGCCGCTCTGTCCCGCGTCCGCTCGGATTTCACTTGAGTCATCAACGAACGTGAAGCGCGCCGTACGCACATCGCCTCCACCCTGGTAGTCGCCTCCAACAAGGATGCTACCTCCGCCATGCATACCGGAAGCGTCGAGTGTCGCTCCGTAGAGCCCCACCCGGTCACCTAATATCGAGATATCTCCGCCTGTATCCCCGGATGCATCAAGGACTCCAGACACCTCCACCAGTCCGTTTTCACCACCATCTAGGGTAATCTCGGAAGCCGTAATCGATCCAGAGCTTCGTATTGCTAGAGCATAGATATCACCAGCGCTGAGAGAGACCCGTTTCGCATCGAGAGAACCCTCATGGGTGATTTTCTCTGCCGAACCCGAAACCTCGACAAAGATTTTTCCTGCATTGTCGGAAAGCCACACCTCCTCACCAACCGACATCGTGATGAGTCCATCGGGAGCAGAAATCGTCCCAAAGTTCTCCACAGAGCGTCCTAGGAGCTGAATCATATCGCCGCGCAAAGTACCGTGGTTCTCGATCTTTCCGGAGAGATCCGTAAATCGATTGATCCCCGCCAAAAAGTCCGCATTACTCATGCTTCCAGCCGCCGAAAATAGTGCTCCTACATCAACAACGGACTGATTTCCGAAGGTCACACCGAATGGATTGATAAGGTAAACCTGACCATTAGCCTGCAGAATTCCGTTGATGATGCTGGGGTCCGAGCTCATCACTCGATTGAGGACACGCGACTGCGCGCTAGGTTGAACAAAACGCACCGTCTCTTGCTGCCCAATAGAGAACTGCTGGTACTCAATGATGCTATTATGTCCCGCATGAATTTGCGTAAGATTTTGGTTCGGAGTCGATTGGAAAGAAGCTTGTCCATGTACCACCTGCGCACCTTGCGGCGCAGCCATGACGGAGTGGGAGCAAGCGACTATCGCAAGCAAACCATAGAAAAATGATCGTTTCCGGTCCATATATTCTCTCATCCTTAAGAGCTTAGTAGGGATCCTTCCCTAGGAAAACATGGACCGGTCAACTCCCATCTCACCTTGAGAACACTCTATCGCACAGCGATATATTGTGCAATTATTTTTTTAATTCACTCAACCTGAGTTTTCGTGCATTCTGACCAAGTGGCGAAGCCACGACACACGAAAGCCTATGGCGTGAGCCATAGGTGACTATGGAAGCAATCGAGTTCTGAAGGAACGCCATAAAATAACGGCATCCTGAGATTTCTGTCGCTCCGTTGGAGCTCAAATTCTCTTTCAAGCTACCTATGGCTCACGCCATAGGCTGGTGTTCTGCCGGGGCATTCGCCCCTAGGAAATGACGAAACTCAGTCCGATTGAGCGGCCGAGCCTACTAGACGAGAGGCCAAAGATAGGGGACCAACACGATGCAAAGTCCCATGACGATCAAGCTCATGGGACTACCCACTTTGGTGTAGTCAGTGAAGCGGTAGCCACCCGGACCATAAACAATGGTATTGGTCTGGTACCCGATTGGTGTGGCAAAGGAGCAGGAGGCGGCAATCGCTACGGTCACTCCGACAGCCTTGATGGCGCTAACGGACTCAAATCCAGCAAGATTCGTAGCCTGAATGGCAATAGGAAAAATAAGTAGTGCAGCGGCGTTGTTGGTGATCATTTCCGTCGTCACCATCGTAAGAAGGTAAATTCCGGCAATGAGCCAGTGGGGTCCGAGTCCGACAATTGGCAAGAAGGCCTCAGCTATGTAGGTAGCGACGCCCGTTTCCAACATGGCTCTGCCGAAAGCGAAGGAACTGCCTATGAGCACCAGCACGTTCCATTGGATCGATTTCCGCGCGTCACGCACCCGCACGTTGCGCGTAACGACCAGCAACAGCGCGGTTGCAAGCACCGCAAGGAACATGGGGACCCCCAATAGAACCGCGACAACCATTCCCAACATGACCCCAGCAACGAACCAGAAGCGCCAGGGAACGTGCAGAGACAGCTCCTCGTTGTGCTTGATGTAATAGAAGTCATTTGTATGATAGTCGCCCCCATGCCACGGCTCCGTCGATAGAAGCATAAGCGTATCACCGGCCTGCATCGTCGTGTTTCCGATCCGCCCCTCAACGCGACGCCCCTGTCTGAAAATAGCGATCACTGACGCGCCGTAGGTATTGCGAAAATCGATACGCTTAAGGGTTTTTCCGATGAGTGAGGAGGTAATGGAGATCACTACCTCGGAAAAATGAGGGGAGTCGACGTCGAGACGAAAGTGTGGGTCGGCAAGTGACCGCATTCCCTCGACAGCATGAAGTTCAGCGATCTGCTTGATCTCACCGGCAAAAACCAGGCGATCACCAGCTCTAAGGAGCTCTTCTGGTCCGGGTGAATCAATAAGCGCGCGACCGCGCTCAATTTCAATCAAAAACTCGCCGCGGAAATACTTGCGAGAGGCAACTCTGAGGGACAACCCGTCAAGTGGACTCCCCTCTTCAATCGAAAATTCGGAGGTGAACTCGCGTGTTTGATCGACGAGTGACAGTGCCGGGTCAGACCGTTTCGGAAGCAGCCGGTGCCCCACAGTGGTCATGTACATCCAACCCAGCAATGAGATCGGAATCCCCATATAGCCAAGTTCGAAAAAACCAAATCCCGCTGCCTCGTTTTGCTCACGCATCAATCCATCAACCACCAAGTTGCTTGACGTGCCAATAATGGTCCACACCCCGCCAAAAATCGCCGCATAGGAAAGTGGAATTAGGTACTTTGATGGACTCTCACCCTGATCGTGCGCCCACTTTCGCACGATGGGTGTCAGCATGAGCACGATTGGCGTATTGTTGAGGAATGCCGAGGAGAAGCTCACAGGGCACATGATCTGAAGGATCTGCCGCCACCGCACCTTTGACGAAGGGAGCATCCACTTCTTGAGTACCGTCAGAATGCCATTCTGTTCCAACGCCTGCGCCACCACAAACAGCATCGCCAGAATAAAGATGATGTCGTGAGAAAATCCCTGGAGAAACTCGACGGGCTGGAGGACCCCACTGATCACCAGCACTCCCGCCCCCACCAACATCGTCACGTCAGGAGGAAGGACTTCTCGCACCAAAGCCACCAGCACGCAAAAAAACAAGAAGATGGTGAACCATCCTTGAATATCTAGTTCGCTTCCATGTTCAATCCAGCCACTCGCCTCCAAAGGGAAGGCAAGAAGAAGAAAAAGAAGTAACGTTTTGACCCGATCCATTCTGTTCGCTATGATAGGCTAAAGCTCCACACTAAGTTGGACTATGCCAGACGAAATAAAACTCCGCAGTAAAATTCCAGCTGACCTCATAAGAGATCAGCTCATGCGCGGCTCCACATTTGCCGCTATTGGGTCCTCATTGATTGTCTACGCAGGAGTGCGTCTCTCTCCGGAAAGCCTCGCGATCTGGGGACCTTGGCTTTTCGGAATTGGAATGTTCTTAATCGCAGCCGGACTCATCCCCTACCGTCGACTCAACGCCCTCCAGGAAAATCCTGATCAGATCATCATCGATCCAAAAGCACTGCATCTCAAGACTAAGGGACGCATGCTCTTTTCTCTGCCTCTACGATCCATTGCCAAAGTGACCTTCATCAATGATCCAAAGCCGGGTATGGGAATTTGTCTTGCCGAGCCCATTCCAGAAAAAATCCAGGTGCACTGCAAGCGCTTTAGCATGGAAGCATTTCAAAAGCGCAACCGCCGCGCCTGTGGCCACCCACTCTTTTTCCCTTATTTCACCGAAGCAAGCTGCAAAGAGCTTCAAGAAGTCTTGCAAATTGATGGTGGTGGGTGAACTGCTTCTTACAGTCCCGTTTGAAGAAGATCGTGCATCTTAATTAGACCAACGACTCTTCCGTCATCGACGACAGGCAGGGTGGTGATGGGGCGTTTCTGGTCGCTTTCCATCATTTTAACCGCCTCCCAGGCGAGTACATCCGAGGAAATGGTGCGTGCCGCCGGGGTCATGAGCTCGCTGATAGGCGTATCGAGCACCCCCTCGCGATGCTGCTGTAGGCTACGGCGCAGGTCGCCATCGGTGAAGATGCCGAGCAGTTGCTGCTTTGCATCCACTACTAATAGACAGCCGCATCTTTTGTCTGATAAATCAGCTAGGAGATCCCCTAGGGTTTGATCCGGGCGACAAAGAGGAACGGCCTCGCCGGCGAGCATCAGATCCTTGACCCTCAGCGTAATGCGCTTGCCAATTCGTCCTGCTGGATGATTCCGGGCATATTGGTCGAGACTAAATCCTTTCGCCTTCATGAGCGCCACGGCCATCACATCACCAAAGATGAGCTGGAGGATAGCCGAGGTCGTGGGTGCGAGGTCAAAGGGACACAGCTCTTTGGTCATGGGAAGGTGAACAAAGAGATCCGCTGCTTTGGCGAGTCGACTCTTTGGATTGCAAACTAGAGCGAGAATCTGCGCTCCCTTGTTCCGGGCTGAGGGAATCAAACTAAGGAGTTCGTCGCTCTCCCCGCTCTTGCTCAGCAGGACCAAGAGATCGCGATCTGACACCACCCCAAGATCCCCATGCAGAGCATCCATCGGCGACAGCTGGAGCGCACGAGTGCCCGTGGACACCAGGGTCGTCGCAATCTTTTGCGCAATAATGCCGCTTTTGCCGACCCCCGCCAGCACCACAACTCCTTGACAGCTCGCTAGTTTGTCAAAGAAAAGGTTCACTTCATGAAAGTCGAGCTGCTCGAAAAAAGCTGTAATCAGCTCCTTTTGCATGGAAAAAAGCTGAATTAAATCCACCTTCTCCACTGCTGGCATCACGATATTTGTGGTAGTTTGACTCACTCTACTCTCCTTGTCAAAAAAGAACCTTCCAGGCAGGCTGGAAAATGCAAACACTTATTATATAGAGGACTAGAGATTTATGACAGAACAAAAAATTCCAATTACAGTAGCTCATGGCGACGGAATCGGACCAGAAATCATGGCCGTGGCTCTCCATCTAATCCAGGAAGCCGGTGCCAAACTTGACATCGAAACCGTCGAAATTGGAGAAAAAGCGTACCTTGCTGGCAATTCTGCGGGAATCACCAATGAAACATGGGACTCCATCCGCCGCACCAAAGTTTTTTTAAAGGCTCCAATTACGACGCCACAGGGAGGCGGGTTCAAAAGCCTCAATGTTACGGTCCGCACCACCCTCGGACTCTACGCCAACGTACGGCCCTGCGTTTCCTACCATCCCCTAGTGGAAACCAAGCACCCGAAGATGGATGTAGTGGTCATTCGAGAAAATGAAGAGGACCTCTACACCGGCATCGAGTACCAGCAAACAGCTGACAGCGTCCAGGCCCTAAAAATCATCACTCGCTCCGGTTGCGAGCGCATCGTGCGCTACGCCTTCGAGTATGCGCGGGCAAATGACCGCAAAAAGGTGACCTGCTTCACCAAGGACAACATCCTCAAGCTTTCTGATGGGCTCTTTCACAAGGTGTTCGACGAGATCGCTGCTGAGTATAGCGACATCGAGAACGAGCACTGGATCATCGACATCGGAGCTGCCAAACTAGCAGATACGCCTGAAGCATTCGATGTGGTCGTCATGCCCAATCTCTATGGCGATATCCTATCGGACGTAGCGGCACAAATTGCTGGCTCAGTCGGCCTAGCTGGATCTGCCAACATTGGCCCGACATGCGCCATGTTTGAAGCCATTCATGGCTCGGCCCCGCGGCGTGCCGGACAAAATCTAGCGAACCCATCCGGACTCATGTTTGGCTCATTCATGATGCTCGCACACATAGGCCAAACAGAAGTGGCCACCCTCGCACACAATGCGTGGCTGAAGGCCATAGAGGACGGAATACACACCTATGACATCTTCCACGAAGGAGTCAGCTCGCAGAAAGTCGGCACAAAAGAGTTTGGTCAGGCCGTTGTTGATCGCCTTGGACAAACACCTACTCAGCTCAAACCAGCAAACTACAAGCATGCTGTGAAAATGACTGCACCAAAGGGGACCAGCGTCTCTACCAACGGCACCAAGCAGCTGGTCGGAGTTGATATCTTTGTCGACTCTATAGAAGACGTGAAAAAGGTTCAGGCAAAGGTTGCTGCGGGCTCCAACGGTGGCATCAAACTCACCATGATTGGCAATCGCGGAACCTCCGTATGGCCAACAAGCAAGCCGGAAACCACCTGTGTGGATCAGTGGCGCTGCCGATTTAAGGGAAATGGGGAAATAACATCTAGTCAGGTCATCGAAGTCCTAACAAAGCTAAATAAGGCAGGTGTAGACTTCACCAAGATGGAGCACCTGTACACCTTCGGTGGCCAGCCAGCCTACTCTCTCTCGCAAGAAGAGCAGTAGATTCCGTGCAGTGTGGGCTCATTTGCTGCGGAAGCAGCATCGGCACTTAGCCCCAGGTAAGGCGCAGCCGGAACCTGGGGTATAGCGAAAATAAAATTTGCGCTGCGAGAGCAGCG